>CAIXLU010000438.1 GCA_903920315.1 uncultured Oscillochloris sp. | reverse complement strand
CCAATCACCACCGGCTCAAGCTCGGCACCGGGCGTGATCACGCCGGTGCGCCCGACATTGACCGAGATGTTGAGCAGACGAGTGGTCGCCTCGCGGGCCGGGAACTTGTAGGCAATCGCCCAACGCGGGTCACGGCCAACGACGCCCAATTCGCGCTGCTGCCCGAAGTCGTCAATTTTGACCACGATGCCGTCGGCTTCGTACTCTAGCCCGTCACGACGGGACATCCACTCACGGCAATAGGCCAGCACCGCATCAAAATCAACAAAACGGCGGGCGTCGCGGTTCACCGGGAAACCCAGGGCGCGCAGGTAGGACAGCGCCTGCCACTGGCTGGTCAGCTCCGCGCCCTCCAGCGGGCCAACCTGATAGGCGAAGAAGCGCAGCGGGCGTCCGGCGGTGAGGGCCGGATCCTTCTGGCGCAGACTACCGGCGGCTGAGTTGCGCGCATTGGCAAAAACCTTCTCACCAGCGGCGGCCAGACCCGCGTTCAGCGCCTCGAAGTCAGCGATCCGCATGTACACCTCGCCGCGCACCTCGATGCTCTGGGGGATTGGTGATTGCAGATTGGTGATTGCGGATTGCGGATTATCCAAATCTGCAATCGGCAATCGCAAATCTACAATCGCCCGCAGGGCCAGGGGCACCCCGCCCACCGTGCGCAGGTTCGCGGTCACATCCTCGCCAACCTCGCCGTCGCCACGGGTAGCTCCGATGGCCAAACGACCCTCGCGGTAGGTCAGGGCGATGGCCAAGCCGTCAATCTTCGGCTCGACCACATAGGCCAGAGGCGCGTCCGCACCAAGAATTTTGATCACACGCTCGCGCCAGGAACGCAGGTCGTCCTCATCAAAGGCGTTGCCCAGAGAGAGCATCTGCTGAGGATGGCGCACCTTGGCAAACTGGCTAGAAACCGGCGCACCAACGCGCTGGGTGGGCGATTCGGGCGTAAGTAAGTCGGGATGTGCCGCCTCCAGGTCGCGC
Organism: uncultured Oscillochloris sp.; assembly: GCA_903920315.1. Lineage (GTDB taxonomy): Bacteria > Chloroflexota > Chloroflexia > Chloroflexales > Chloroflexaceae > Oscillochloris. Next base: position 4,842 of record CAIXLU010000438.1, on the reverse strand, counting down.
AGTTCACGCATCAGCGCATCGTACTCGGCATCGCTGACACTGGGCTGGTCAAGCACATAGTAACGGTAATTATGCTCGCGGAGAATCGCGTGCAGTTCCTCGATCCGCCGCCCTGCATCGGACTCAGTCATATGGTGATGCTCCTGTGACAAAGATATTCTCAACCTCTATAATAGTGTAGACTGAATCTATGTAGACCATACATACCTATGAACAACCTTCTCACGAGACTGACAGACATCAAAACGGACGACCCCCGAGTCAAACGTCGTGGGCGAACAGTGATTGTGATCAGTGTCGGTATGGCCGTGGTCTGCTTTCTGCTGATTATCGCGGCGATCGTCGAGGGAGCCACGCTGGACTCAGAAGCCATTATGGCTGCCGCATCGGCGCTGCTGGTCGGCAATGCGTTCTTGGCTCGCTCCGGTGAAACCCGTCTCGCCGCCGTCCTGGTCATCGCTATCAGCGTATCCCTCAATCTAGCTCTGATTGTACTCAACCCAACCACGCCCACCCTGCCCTTCTTCCTGGTTCTGTCCATCCTGCTCGCCACGGTACTGCTGCCACCGGCCTACATCTGGCCCGCGCCGATCATCTGCATTGCAGGCAATATTCTCACAATCTCGCTCTTCTCACCCGAGTTGCACGCCGACGATCTCTGGTTCGAGGTAAAGGTCAACAGCAGCGTACTGATCGCCGCTGTTGCCTTCATCGGCTACCTCGGGGCCAAGGAGATCAGAACGGCCCAGGCTCAAGCCTATGCCGCCCGTGCGGAGGCCGAGGCCGCCAGTCAGGCTCTCGCAGCCAGCAACGCCGATCTGGAGTCGCGGGTTGCGGAGCGCACATCGGCCCTGCGCCAGCTCACGAGCGAACTCCAGGCCAGCCTCCAGGCCCAGCATGATCTCAACCGCATCGTCGCCGAGATCTCGGTGCCGGTGATTCCGATCAGCGCCGATACCATCGTTGTGCCCCTGGTTGGTACCATTGACAGCGCCCGTATCAGCCAGACCCACATGGCGGTACTCGATTACATCGAGCGTCATCGCGCCCACACGGTCATCCTTGATGTCACTGGCGTGGCCATCATTGATGCCCACGTTGCGGTTGCCCTCATTCAACTGGCTGCCGCCGTCCGCCTGATGGGTTCTGCCACCATTCTCACCGGCATCCGCCCCGAGGTTGCCCAGGCCATCATCCACCTCGGCATTGATCTCGGCGACCTCCGCACCAGTGCCACTCTTCAGGAGAGTTTGGCGCTGCGGTGAAAATAGCCGATAGCCGATAGCCGATAGCCGATAGCCGATGGCCGATGGCCGATAGCCGATAGCCGATAGCCGATAGCCGATAGCCGATAGCCGATAGCCGATAGCCGATAGCCGATAGCCGGACACCAGCGGCTCTTTTCATGCGGCAGTGTGGCGCACCAGCTTGCACCACGTTACTACCGCTGTCGAAAGGAATTTTTCTATGATCCATCGTCTCGCACTTCTCGGACTGGTTGGTTGTGTGCTGATGGGCGGCATCCTGGCACCGGCACGTGCGGCGCAGATTCACACCGCAGCGGTGGAGATGCCTGTCGTGAAGTGGCAGTACGGAGGCTGTGCCACGCCGCCGCACTACTGTGATACGGGATGGTACGCCTCGCCTGCTGTCGCTGATCTTGATGCCGACGGTAAGCCGGAGGTAATCTGGGGCAACTACGAACTGTTCGCGCTCAATGGCGAGGATGGAAGTACCCAGTGGAGCGCAAAGAACGGCTCTCGGATCTGGCCTGGGATTGCGGTGGCCGACATAGACGGGAACGGCTCGCCTGAGGTGGTGGTCGGGCGTGGCAGCGATCAAGTCACTGCCTACTCCGCGACCGGCGCGGTTCTCTGGACGCAGCATCCCTTTGGCGGCGGCGAGGTGCGTACCCTAGCGCTGTCCGACCTGGAGGGCGATGGACGATACGAGGTCATTGTTGGCCGGGCCAGCGGCGGCAATACCAAGCAGGTGAGCGTCTACGAGCCAGATGGCAGCTTGCGCCCCGGTTGGCCCGCACGCCACGATAACGAGGCGGGTTACGGCTGGGGCATGTACAACGAGAACATCGCTATTGCCGACATGAACGGCGATGGCAAGCAGGAGATCTTCGCCCCCACCGATACCCACTACATCACTGGACTCGCCCCCGATGGCAGCCAGCTTCCCGTCAACCCGATCTACGGCGCGGGCAAGGTCTGGAGCCAGGTGGGCGTCCACGTTGATCATGCGGTTGACCTGCGCGGCTATGCCGACTGCGGCACTGAACACCGGCCAAACTTTGCCAATGTCGCCCCGGTGATCGCTGATATGGATGGTGACGGTACGCTGGAACTCGTCGTCCCCGGCGATGTGTATAACTGCGCCATCGGCGACCCCGATGGCGATATGTACTACCTGCCGTGGATTTTCAAGGTTGATCGCACCCGCTGGAGCGGCAGCGGTTTTGACTGGACGGTGCTGCCCACCCCTGTCGCTAACAGCGGTGCGCTCTCGCAAGATTACACCGTGATCGAGAATGCGGTGATGAACGCGGTGGCTGCTGATCTGGATGGTGATGGCACGCGCGAGATTCTTTACCCCTCGTATGACGGGCGGCTGCACGCCTTCTGGCTCGACAAAACCGAGCATGGCGCGTGGCCATTCAAGGTGCCTGGGAGCGGCATTCACTTTGCCTCCGAACCTGTGGTGGCCGACCTGAACAACGACGGGCAGGCTGAGGTGATCTTCACCTCGTGGCCCGAGGTGGCCAGCGGGCAATTTGGCCAGTTAATCATCCTCGACAGCCAGGGACAGCAACTCTACGCTATCAATCTGCCGACGCCGGGTTCTGGCGGCACCTGGAACGGCGGACTGGGTGCGCCGACCATTGCCAACATTGATGCCGATCCCGACCTTGAACTGGTGATCGGCACCAGCCATAGCGGTGCCGTTGCCTACGACCTACCGGGCAGCGCCAACGCACGCATCCTCTGGGGCACCGGGCGCGGCAGCCAGCTACGCAACGGACTCGCCCCGCCTGCGCAGCCAACGCTGGCGATCAGTAGCACAGTATCAACGCGGGTGGTCGCAGCCGGAGAGAGCGCCAGTTACGTGATCAGCCTTAGCGGCATTAACGCGCCGATCAGCCTGTCGGCTGGAGCAATCAGCGGTCCCGCCCCCCTGCCCACGCTCACACTGACGCCAAATAGCCTCAGCGGGCCGGGCCAGGTGACGCTGAGCCTGACCGACAATCACGCGACCGGCTCGGTCATCCCCGGCGCGTCCTATCACGTGACGCTGACCGCGATCAGCGGCAGCACCACACGTACGTTCACAGTGACCATGATCGTCGGCGGCATGAGCAGCTACCTGCCCCTGGTACGGCGGTGAGATTCCCTAGACGCCTCTGCCCTTCTATGGTAGACTCGCCCGCCATGACTGACACACATTTTTTATCTGCGCCCATCCCGCCGCCCTTGCGCGGTGAGGAGATCGGCTCGTTCGCCCACGACACGATCACCCGACGTCTTCCAATGATTGGACGGCGGGTGCTGGACGAGAACGACCTTGCGCCCGATGCGGCCCGCGCTGTGGTGGCTCTGGCTGACGCGATGCCTGACGCCCTTGTGCGCCCGCTGTGCGACCCCGGTGCGCCCGATGTGGCTCTGTGGGACGGTTACCTCGCGCCCTACGCGGGCCGGAATTGGCTCCAGGTGCCTTGGTTTGTGGCGGAAACCTACTTCTACCGGCGGGTGCTGGAGGCCACCGGCTACTTCCGGCCCGGCCCCGGCTACGGGGTCGATCCCTTCGCGCTCCAGAAACGGCTGGGTTTGGAACACGCACACCTCGACCACGGGCCAGATGATATGGCGGCCGCGATCCTCGGCGCGCTCTGGGGCAACCAGGCTGATCTGAGTCTCTGGCCCGCTGGAGAGGGTGTCAGCCCTGGCGGCGCGCACCTGCTGGCTGATGATACGGTGGCGGCGACGACGCTGATTGCGGGCTTGGCTGCTAAGGGCGCACGCGCCGATATTATTCTGGATAACGCGGGAGCCGAGCTTATCCACGATCTAGCCCTCGCCGACGCACTGATCAGCGCTGGCATGCACGTCGTCCTGCACGCCAAATCCCACCCGACTTTCGTATCCGATGCGATGATCACCGATGTGCGCCTGACAATTGACTGGCTTGCGGCACTGACTAGTCCGGCGGCGGCCATCGGTGCACGCTTGGGTCTGGCGCTGAACACCGGTCGTCTGGAGGTACGCGACGGCTGGTACTGGACATCGTGCCTCCTCGGCTGGGATCTGCCGGATGATCTGCGCGCCGACCTGGCCACATCCGGCCTGCTGATCAGTAAGGGCGACGCGAACTATCGCCGCTGGCTGGGCGACCGTCGCTGGCCCTACGATGCCCCCCTGGATCGCATTCTGGCCTACCTGCCCGCACCCATGCTTTTGCTGCGTACATGTAAATCCAACATGGCTGCAGGTCTCGATCCGAGCCGTATTGCCGATGCGGAGGTCCGCGACCCGCAGTGGATCACTGGTGGTCGCTGGGGTGTGATTCAGCTCTCTACGCGCTAACGCGAAAATAGCCGATAGCCGATAGCCGATAGCCGATAGCCGGTGGCCGGTGGCCCGTTTTCATCGCGGCGTTGTGCGCGAATCGCTTGGTTGTCTGATACGTGAGGATGACGTTGTAAACCACCACCCGCCTAAAGGCGGGGGCTTTGCTCTGGCGCTACCGACGAGTCGGCATCCGAGCAGTACGGCACGTTTACGGGTGCCCTACCGGGCGAACCCGGCAGCGAGTGCATATGCCGACGCATACGACCCT
>CAIXLU010000437.1 GCA_903920315.1 uncultured Oscillochloris sp. | reverse complement strand
GGTTGGTTGCGTGGTGTGATGAGCGACCGAAAGCGCAGACCCGTCCCTCCCGCTTTGCGGCGGCGTTTCGGCATGCCGGAATGACTCCGCTCCCGGTGACATAACCCCCCACACATGTGATTCGCCAACAGCATCCTTCAGGCCCCCGGCTTCCCCGGTCAGCGGCGTAGCTGAGGCACGCCTGAATATCCTCTGCGGTGAGATACGGGAAGTCATCCAAAATCTCCTGAGGCGTCATGCCTGCCGCCAGGTAAGAAAGCACATCGTACACCGTCATCCGCATCCCACGGATAATTGGCTTCCCACTGCGGATGCCTGGCTCAAGGCTAATAATTGATTGATATTGAGTAGGCATAAACCATACCTCTGCGCAATAGTACGTTCGTTTGTGTTCGTTGGTCGCGGCTCAATGATACCGATATTGTATCATGTCTATCAGTGATCACCTGACGCTGAGAAGAGGGCCGTATGAAGAGCGACACCAGCGAGCGCGGGCTTGAGACGATTATCGTCACTGCTCTGGTTGACGAGGTGGGCTACATCCACGGCGGTCCGCAGGACTACGACCGCGACCACGCGGTTGATCTGGCTCAACTGCTGGCTTTCCTCCAGGCCACTCAGCCACAGGTTGTGCAACAACTCGGTCTCGCCGCCGATGGCCCTCGGCGTCAGCAGTTCCTGCACCGGCTCCAGGGCGACATCGCCAAGCATGGCGTGATCCACGTCCTGCGCAATGGCATCAAGCACGGCCCCGCCAGCGTCAATCTCTTCTACGGCACGCCCTCACCGGGCAATCCCACCGCCGCCGTGCGCTTTGCTGCCAATCGCTTCAGCGTCACCCGCCAACTGCGCTACAGCAAGACTGAGGCCCAGCTTGCGCTCGATCTTTGCCTCTTCATCAACGGCCTGCCGATCATTACCTTTGAGCTGAAGAACCGGCTTACCAAGCAAACCGTTGAGGATGCGGTGCAGCAGTACAAGGCCGACCGCGACCCACGCGAGGTGCTCTTCCAGTTTGGGCGCTGCGTGGTTCACCTCGCCGTTGATGATCAGGAGGTGCGCTTCTGCACGCACCTGACGGGCAAGAGTTCGTGGTTCCTGCCCTTCAACAAAGGCTACCACGATGGTGCAGGCAATCCGCCCAACCCCAACGGACTCAAGACCGACTACCTCTGGCGCGAGGCGCTAACCCGCGCCGGGCTGACCGACATTCTGGAGAATTACGCCCAGATTGTCGAGGAGAAGGGCGACAGCGGCAAAAAGAAGCCTCGGCAGGTTTTCCCGCGCTACCACCAGCGCGACGTGGTGCGTAAACTACTCGCCGACACCCAGACCCACGGTGCAGGGCGGCGCTATCTCATCCAGCACTCGGCGGGCAGCGGCAAGAGCAACTCCATCGCCTGGCTGTCCCACCAACTGATCGGACTGGAGCGCGAACACGCCACGATCTTTGATTCGGTGATCGTCGTCACCGACCGCACCAACCTCGACAAGCAGATCCGCGACACCATCAAGCAATTCGCCCAGGTCGCGGCCACCGTCGGCCACGCCGACAGCTCCAGTGACCTGCGCAGCTTCCTGGCCAGCGGCAAGAAGATCATCATCACCACGGTGCAGAAGTTTCCCCTCATCCTGGACGCCATCGGTGACGAACATCGCGGGCGTACGTTTGCGATCATCATTGACGAAGCTCACTCCAGCCAAGGCGGGCGCACCGCCGCAAAGATGAACATCGCCCTGGCCGACGGCGGCGGTGCGGATGAGGACGAGAGTACCGAGGACACCATCAACCGGATCATGGAGGGGCGCAAGATGCTCGCCAACGCGAGTTACTTTGCCTTCACCGCCACTCCAAAGAACAAGACTCTCGAAATTTTCGGTGAGCCGTGGCCGGAAGGCGGCAAAATCATGCACCGGCCCTTCCATAGCTACACCATGAAGCAGGCCATCCAGGAAGGCTTTATCCTCGATGTGCTCAAGAACTACACGCCGGTGGTCAGTTACTACCGGCTGATGAAGAAGATCGAAGACGACCCCGAGTTCGACGCCCGACGGGCCAGCAAGAAACTGCGGCACTACGTCGAGTCCCACGAACACGCCATCCGCCAGAAGGCCGAGATCATGATTGATCACTTCCATGATCAGGTGATGGTGCGGCAGAAGATCGGCGGTCAGGCCCGAGCGATGGTGATCACCAGCGGCATTGCGCGGGCGATCCAGTACTTCCACGCCTTCCAGAGCTACCTCCAGGAGCGCAAGAGCGCCTACAAAGCCATCGTCGCCTTCTCCGGCGAACATGAGTACGGCGGCCAGAAGGTGACGGAGGCGTCGCTGAACGGATTCCCGAGCAGCCAGATCGAGAAGACCTTCAAGGACGACCCCTACCGCTTCCTGATCGTGGCCGACAAGTTCCAGACCGGCTACGACGAACCGCTGCTGCACACGATGTATGTGGACAAGCAACTCTCCAGCATCAAGGCCGTGCAGACCCTCTCGCGGCTGAATCGCGCCCACCCGCAGAAGCACGACACCTTCGTGCTGGACTTCATGAACGACACGGACGTGATTGTGGCGGCCTTTGCCGACTACTACCGCACCACCATCCTCAGCGAAGAAACCGACCCGAACAAGCTACACGACCTCCAGGCCACGATCATGAGCTACGGGGTCTACACCCAGACCGACGTGGATCGGGTGGTTGAGCGTTACCTGGGCGGTATTGACCGTGACCAGATCGACCCAATCCTTGATGCGTGCGTGGCGATCTATATTGCCGAGCTTGACGAAGACGGGCAGGTCAACTTCAAGGGCCGGGCCAAAGCGTTTGTGCGAACCTACGAGTTCCTGGCCTCGATTCTTCCCTACAGCTACGCCGAATGGGAGAAATTGTCAATCTTCCTGAACTTCCTCATCCCCAAGCTCCCCGCGCCGAGGGAAGAAGATCTCTCTAAGGGCATCCTTGAGTCCATTGACATGGATAGTTACCGGGTCGAGATGCGCTCGGCAATGCAGAACGCCCTGGCCGACCAGGACGCCATGATCTACCCGGCACCCACGGCGGGGGGCAGCAAGATTATGGAGACCGCGCTGGAACGACTCTCGAACATCCTCAAGGCGTTCAACGACCAGTTCGGCAACGTGGAGTGGCATGACGCCGACAAAATCCGCCAGGTGATCACCGAAGAGATCCCGGCGAAGGTGGCCGCAGATAAGGCGTATCAGAACGCGATGCGGAACTCGGACAAGCAGAACGCACGCATCGAGCACGACAACGCGCTCCAGCGGGTGATCATTGAGTTGCTGACGGATCACACCGAGCTGTTCAAGCAGTTCAGCGACAACCCCGCCTTCAAGCGCTGGCTAGGCGACACGATCTTCACGGCGACCTACCAGGAGCAGGCGGCGTGAGTAGGTCTGCAGGGAATTCTTACATCACACGTCAACACCCCAGCCCTGATGCCCCGCTGCGCTATCATATTTACGCACTACCGCAGAAGTAACGCTGGTTCGGTTGCTCATCATACGGAGTGAGCGACGCTTCCCGTCCGCAACACGTCCTCCTCTTTGCGTCTTTGCGTCAAACCATACGTTTGTTTGACGCAAAGACGCAAAGGCGCAAAGAATCTTGCTTCATTCAGCCGGACAGCGTGACTTATGCGGTACTGCCTATCTACAAGATCTGACAGATGATCGGCGCGTATAGCAATCCTCTTGGGGTTGTTGCGTGGAGTCAAGGCTTTAGCCGGATAATGCCGCCTAAAGGCTCGACTCTTTTTCATAACCAGTTTAGGATTGCTATACAATGCCACATAGTGTGTCGGTTGTGTCTACGTGTAGCGACTAACGACTCTGCCGCTCGGAAGTTCGCACGGAGTTGTGGATGCATCCCGCCCGTACAGAATCGGTGGCCGGGTTCCGGGGGCCGGCCGCCGGAACCTGGCCACCGGAACCCGATATCTTGGGTACGGAACCCTGTACTACCGACTGGTGGGATCAAAGGCGTCGCGGAGGGCATCGCCGAGGAATGAGAAGAGCAATACCAGGATGGTGAGGGTGATCGCGGGGGCGGCGACGAGCATGCCGTTCTGGGCGAGGAGTGGCGCACCCTCGACGATCATCTTGCCGATGCTGGTACTCGGCGGCTGGATGCCTAGTCCAAGCAGGCTCAAGGTGGCCTCGCCGACGATCACGTTGACCACATCCAGCGTGGCGGCGGTGATCACCAGGCCGGTAATATTTGGCAGGATATGCAGTCGCAGGATGCCGAGATCCCGCTGGCCCAGCGCTCGTGCGGCCAGCACAAAGTCGCGCTGGCGCAGGCCGAGTACCTGGCCGCGCACATAGCGCGCCATCAGCGGCCAACCCACCAGCGCCAGGGAGATCACCACCAGCAGCAGGCGGGCGGTCGCCCCGTAGTTCTCCGTCACCCAGGCTCCAAAGACCGCCGCTACCAGGATGGCCAGCAGCAGGCCAGGGAAGGCGAAGAGCATATCGGCTAACCGCGAGATTAGCGCGTCGGCCCAACCGCCAAAGAACCCGGCCAGCAACCCCAGGCTGGCCCCAACCACAATGTTGATCGCCTCAACCACAACGGCCACCAGCAACGAGATGCGTAGGCCCGCAAGCAGGCGGGCCAGCGTATCGCGGCCCAGCCGGTCGGTGCCTAGGGGGTGGAATAGGCTCGGAGCCGCATTGATCGCCGCAAAATCCGGCGTCGTTGGGTCAATCGGGTAGATCAGCGGCCCAGCCAGGGCCGCGCAGATCACCAGCGCCAACATGACAAGACTCAGTGCGCCGAGCGGGCTACGCACCAGCCGGCCCCAGGGGGAGGTTTGAAAATCTGGCCTCACTCAAGCTCGATTCGCGGGTCGAAGACCCGGTAAAGCAGATCGGTGAGCGTATTCATGATCACCACTGTCACCCCCAGGATAATCGTCGTACCCTGGATGACCGGATAGTCACGCTGGCCGATTGCCTCAATCGAGATACGCCCAATGCCGGGGATCGTGAACAGGTTTTCGACCACAAAGGCTCCCGTAACCAGAAATGCCGTCGCGGGGCCAAGCATCGTCAGCACGGGCAGAATAGCGTTGCGCAGCACATGGCGCAGCACCACCGTGCGCTCACGCAGACCCTTGGCCCGCGCCGTGCGGACATAGTCGTCGCGCAGCACCTCCAGGGTCGAAGAACGCATCAGCCGGGTGATGTAGCCAATGTTGGCGGCGGCCAGCACCAGGATGGGCAGCACCATGTGCGCAGGACGACCCCAGCCGGCCTGGGGCAGACTCGGCCAACCGGCGCGGTAGGCAGCCAGATTCAGCGCCCAGAGCAGCGGGATAAGCACAAAACTCGGCACCGCGTAGAAGGCCAGGGTCAGCCCGACGATCCCGCGATCCACCAGACTATTGTGGCGCAGGGCGGCAAACATCCCCAGGGGCACGCCCGCCAGCACACTCAGGGCCAGAGCCAAACCGCCTACCAGCAGCGAGATGGGCACCCCCTGAGCGATCAGTTCCCGCACCGGGCGACCCTCGTAGCGGAACGATAACCCAAAGTCGCCGCGCAGCAACCCGCCCACGTAACGCAGGTACTGCTCAATCAGCGAGCGGTCGAGGCCGTAGAGATGCCGCAGCCGTGCGTAGGTGTCTGGGTCGCGCCGTGGCCCCATCAGCACCAGGATGGGATCGCCCGGCACCAGACGGCCAATTAGGAAGGTTAGGAAGGTCAGGCTGAAGAGGACGAAGATCAGGCTGAGCGCCCGACGGGTGAGGAATTGTGCCATAGGAGCTTTGTCTTATGTGGGTGACTGTGCCAGCTTTGCTGGCACAGTCACCCATACAGACTACTTCACTGACACCTTGGCCCATTCGGGGATGATCAGCCCGCTGGGTGTGACCACGATGCCCTGCACACGCGGGCGCAGCAGCACCTGGAATTTGGGGTAGTACAACGGCAACCAGCCGACTTTATCAATGGCGATCTGCTCGGCTTGGTTGTAGAGCATGAGTCGCTCTTGCTGATCGGGCTGACCGCCGAGTTGGTCAGCGTGATCCGTCAGTTTATCGAATTCGGTGTCGGAGAAGTGGCCGTTGTTGTTGGAGGTATTACTGTGCAGTTGCTGCGAGATGAAGTTCTGCGGGTCGGGGTAGTCGGCCCCCCAGATGCTCAGGTAGAGCTGAAGCCCCTCGGTAGGCGTGTAGAAGGTGGTGTCGAGGTTTTTGCTAAACGTCGCTAGTTCGTAGGACTGGAGATTCACGGTGATGCCGAGGCTCTGCTTCCAGAGTCCCTGGAGCGCCTGGGCTACAATCTCGTTGTCGCCTTCCTGTCCATAGGCCAGGGTGATCGTGGGAAGTCCCTTACCATCGGCGAACCCGGCTTTGGCCAGGGCTGCCTTTGCGGCGGCGGCATCGAAGGCCAAAGGCGTAATCGGCAAATCCGTACCCATCAGCCCAGTGGGAAGGATGCGCTCGGCGGGAACTACCGTGCCGCCTAGCACCTGCTCGGCCAGGGTCTTTTTATCAACACCCAGGGCCAATGCCCGCCGCAGATCGACGTTGTCGAAGGGCGGCTTCAGGTCGTTAAAGCCGACGTAGCGCGTGGCCAGGGATGCCGCCGTATGGAAGTCGGGTAGATCCCGTACTTCGGCGATGTGGGCTGAGGGTACCGGATTCTGCTGACTGCCCATAATGTCCAGCTCGCCGGTCTGGTAAAGCTGGTAGGCAGTTTCGCTATCCTTGTTAAAGGTGTGCAGGATACCGGCGATACCGGGCTTGCCGTTCCAATAGCGCTCGTTGGGCACCAGCTTAATTGACTGGCCGTGCTTCCACTCGGCTACCGTGAACGGCCCGGTGCCGTATGCTTTCTCTTCCCAGTTCGCGCCGCTCTCAACCAGCGCCTTCGGCACCACATAGGTGTACGGGAAGGTGAGCTGCGCCAGAAAGTAGGCCAGGGGCGCGTCGAGGGTAATCTCCAAGGTGCGCGGGTTACTGGCCTTGATGCCGGAAGCAGTCTTGGCCTTGCCGTCTACTACATCCTTCGCGCCCACAATATGGCTGAGCTGGAAGGGTGCCCCGTACGAGGCGGTGGCCGGCGAAAGGGCGCGGTTGATCGAGTAAACGAAGTCATCAGCCGTAACTGCCGTACCATCGGCGAAACTCAGACCCTCGCGGATGGTGAAGGTGTAGGTCTTCCCATCGGCACTGACGCCCCAGGACGAGGCTCCATCGGGGACAACCTCAAGCTTCTCGTTGAGCTTAACCAGGCCACCAAACACGTTGTTGATCACCGTGATCGTGGGCGCGTCGCCCGGTTTGGCTGGGTCAATCGAGGTCAGGTCGCTGACACCCTCAAGTGACCAGCGCAGCGTGCCGGTATCGTCCACCGTGGCGGCGGGAGTCTGGGTGGCCGCGGGCGGGGCCACGGTGGCGGCGGGCGGGGCCACCGTCGCAGCGGGCGGGGCCACCGTCGCAGCGGGCTTAGTCGGCGCAGCGGCTTGCCCACCACAGGCAGCGAGCAGCATCATCAGCATGCTCAGCAGCCCCATCGTACGAACTCGCATAGCGGTGCCTTTCTAGGTACTTGGTGTGCCGAAGGCACAGGAAACGCACCGGGATTGTAAAATACTTACGTGGAATCGTCAACAAACACCCGTAGGAGCGATACGTTGCTCCTACGGGTGTTTCGGTTAGGGAAGCGGATTTTTTTAATTGTTCCATCCCGGCGTCATGTCACGCAGAGCGCAGCGAAGCGTCCCGGCAGGCGATTAAGGATG
>CAIXLU010000436.1 GCA_903920315.1 uncultured Oscillochloris sp. | reverse complement strand
GATCGCAAGAGTCAACGGTATTTTCAGCGTAATAGTCGTCCCCTTACCACTGACGCTGTCAACTCCGATGGAACCGCGCAGGGTATCTATCCCCCTTTTTACTACGTCCATTCCGACACCACGACCGGAGACGCTGGTCACTTTCTCGGCGGTCGAAAATCCGGGGGCAAATATCTGGGCAAATATCTCTCTGTCTGTCGGTTCGGCGCTGCTATAGTATCGTAACCATTAACCGTTGTGTTGCACTCATCCAGAGCGGTGAGGTTTTTTTTATGCCCGTAGAGCAATCCCCCCCCGACCACGGCCCGAGTACCGCCGCCGTCCACGCCGGCGAGCAGCGCCAGCGCGCCCACGATTCGATCACTACGCCGATTGTGCTTGCGGCGACCTATCCCTTTGATGACACCGCCGCCCTGGTTGAATTTCAGGAGGGGCGGGTTCAGCGCGAGGAGTACGGGCGCTATGGCAACCCCACCATACGCGCCGCCGAGGCCAAACTGGCCGCCCTGGAGTCGCCGAATGGACAGGATACGGCGTTGCTCTGTCCCTCGGGCATGAGCGCGATCACCACCACTATCCTGGCGATGGTGCCCTCTGGCGGCCACATCATCATTACCGACGACGGCTACCGCCGGACCCGCCAGTTTGTCCGCACCATCCTGGCGCGCCTCGGTGTTGAGCATACTGTCGTACCCACCGGCGATTATACCGCGCTTGAGGCGGCTATCCGCCCTGGCCAGACCCGCCTGATCATCAGCGAGTCGCCGACCAACCCCTACCTGCTGGTGATTGACCTGCCACGAGTGGCAGAGATCGCCCGCAAGCATCGGGTGAAGACCATGATTGACGCCACCTTCGCGACGCCCTTCAATCAGCGGCCTATCGAATTTGGCATTGATTTGGTGACTCACAGTTGTACCAAGTACCTCGGCGGACATAACGATCTGTTGGCGGGTGTCGTTATCGGGAAGCCTGACCTCATCAGCGCCCTGCGCGATGCCCAGGGTATTCTTGGCGGTATCTGCGATCCGCACAGCGCCTACCTGCTCATTCGCGGCGTGAAGACCTTCGCCCTGCGTATGGAGCGCCAGAATGCCAGCGGTATGGCCATCGCGCAGTTCCTTGAGTCGCACCCCCGGGTAACTCGCGTCTACTACCCTGGCTTACCCAGCCACCCAAACCATGATCTGGCCGTCGCTCAGATGCATGGGTTTGGTGGCGTTGTCTCCTTTGAGATTGACGGCGACCTGGAAGCCACCTCAAACTTTGTTGACCGTCTGCGCATCCCCTACATCGCGCCAAGCCTGGGCGGCGTCGAGAGTCTGGTGGAGCAGCCATCCCTGATGAGTTTTTACGAGCTCAGTAGCGAGGAGCGCCTAGCTGTCGGCATGCGCGATAACCTCGTGCGGCTCTCGTGCGGCATCGAGGATACCGCCGATCTGATCACAGATCTGACGCAGGCACTCGATTTATTTTAGATTGCGGATTGTGGATTGTGGATTGCCACAATCCACAATCCGCAATACCGCATAAGTCACGCTGTCACCCAGGAAGCCATGTTCCCATGTCACCCTGAGTATCTGATGGCCGGCGGGCCAATGGTGCCGGGAGAAACTGTCGATCAGGGGGTACTTTTTACACGGTACCGTTCAAGTTTCTGAGGAGCGAAGCGAAGGGTCTGCCCACGCAACGCTGGTAGATGCTTCGCTGCGCTCAGCATGACAGGTAGCTCACAGCGTTACTTATGCGGTATTGCCAAAATCCAAAATCTAAAATCTAAAATCTAAAATCACTATGCACTCAAACCTTCAGCGCCGCCTTGCCGCAGGCCAGATCGTTATCACCGGCGAGATGGCCCCGCCTAAGGGTGCCGCACCCGAGCGACTCATTCAGCTCGCCGAAGGCATGCGCGCCAGCGTTGATGCGATCAACCTCACCGATAATCAGCGCGGTGTGGCCCGTATGTCGGCCCTGGGTGCCGCCGCCCTGCTGCACCAGGTCGGTATCGAGACCATCCTCCAGATGACATGCCAGCATCGCAATCGCATTGCCCTCCAGGCGGATGTACTCAGTGCATCCGCCCTGGGCATCCGCAACGTTCTGTGCATGACCGGCGACCACCCGCGTATCGGCGATCACCCCGAGGCCAAAAACGTCCTCGACATCAACTCCTTCCAGCTTATTCGTATGATGCGCAAGCTGCGCGATGAGGGCCGCTTCGAGTCGGGGACACAGATGAAGGACGCCCCGCACTTTTTCCTTGGCGGCGTGGCCAACCCGAATGTGGAGCGGGCCGCCCGTCTGGAGAAAAAGATCGAGAGCGGCGCTGAGTTCATCCAGACTCAGCTGATTTTCGATGTGGCCCGCTTCCGCCAGTGGATGGCCGATGTTCGTGCGGCGGGCCTGCATCAGCAGGCCCACATCCTGGCGGGCGTGATGGTGCTGCGCCGTGCGAACTCGGCCCTTTACCTGCGCGACCACCTACCTGGTACGCTTATGCCCGACGATATTGTGGATCGCATGCAGGCCGCCGCAGACTCCGAGCGCGAGGGAATCACCATTGCCGCCGAACTCGTGAGTGAACTGCTCAGCATCGAGGGTGTGGCCGGTGTGCATATTATGTCGGTGGACTGGACAAAGGCCATCCCGCAGATCGTTGCTCAGGCCGGCCTGCTGCCCCGCCCGCCCCTGCCCGATGCCTCGTAGGGGCGAAGAGAGAAACAAACATGGCAATTACGCTTAAATCAGCAAAGCAGATCGAACTTTTGCGCGATGCGGGTCAGCTCGTGCGAGCCACCTTTGATGTGCTGCGCCCTCACGTGCGGGTCGGTGTCACCACGGCGGAACTTGATGCGATAGCCGAGGAATTTATCCGTAGCCGTGGGGCCGATCCGGTGTATAAAGGCTATGTGCCGCCCGGTCGGCGCGGGGCGATGCCACCCTTCCCCGCCACAATCTGCGCCTCAGTGAACGATGTGATCTGCCACGGCATCCCCAGCAAGAAGGAGCGCTTGCGCCAGGGCGATGTGATCGGTGTTGATATTGGGCTGCGGCTCAACGGTTGGATCGGCGATGCCTGCGAGACCTTCCCGGTCGGCGATGTGGATGATGAGACCCAGCGGCTTCTGGAGGTGACGAAGGCGTGCCTGAACCTTGGCATCGAGCAGGCCCACGTCGGCAACACACTGCGCCCGGTTGGCGCAGTGATCCAGCAGTACGCCGAGGCGAATGGCTTCTCGGTGGTGCGTGAGTATACAGGACACGGCCTCGGTCGGAATCTACACGAGGATCCGACGGTGATACACTACGACGATCCGCTCAACACGCGCAAGATCCTGGCCGGTATGATCTTTACGATTGAGCCGATGGTCAATGCAGGCGGCGCGTCAACCAAAGTTGACCGTGACGGCTGGACGGTGCGAACGGGCGACGGGCGGCGCTCAGTGCAATTTGAGCATACCCTGGCGATCACCGCCGACGGCCCTATTGTGCTGACGGCCTAGTCAAACAAAGGAGCGTATACGTGGGTGAAAACCATCCCTCCGAGGTTGATCTCGTACAGGCGCTGCTGGCGGGCGACCACGAGTTGGCGCACCGGATCGCCACCACGCTCCACCAGCGCGGCTTTGATTACGCCATGATTGGGGAGGCTCTGACGCAGTACCCGCACCTGGAGGAGTCGCTCTGGGAGTTGCTCCAAAAGATAACGCCCATTCCTCGGCGAGTGGCCAAGCGTCGGGCGATTCGCGCCGCCGAGGAGCGTGATTGGGGCGACTGGGAAGAGGGGAAGCGGAAGTAGATCTAAAACAAAACGCCCGCAGCGATTTCGCGCTACGGGCGTTCTCTCTGTCTGAGTGTGAGCTAAGACAAGGTGCGCAGACACTTTACAGTTCAGGCCAAAATTTGGCATCCTGATGCGCTCAACCTGAAACCTGAAACCTCGCACCTGGAACCTTATCTAACGCACACGGTAGATCACAACCAAACTGGGGCCGCTGTTGTCACGCATCATAATTTCAACCGAGTCGCGCTTGATCGAGCCACGGCTCAGCGGGTCGAAGTTCGCGCCCCCCTCGACGTAGTAGTAGTAGGTAGATCCGCCCATGCTCAGCCCGCGCAGATTGCTTGCCCGCACGCTCATACCGGGTTGCACATCAACGAGCGGATCGTTGATCGCACCGCTGAGGCTTCCGCGCACGGTCTCAACAACCGGTGTTATGTCGTTGCGCGAGGCAAAGGGCGTCCCAGAGGGCAGCAGCCAAAACAGCGCCCAGATAAGCACGCCAAAAAACAGCACCAGTTCGCCGCCTATCAGCACCACGAATCCGCGTGAACTGATACGTCGAACCGGAACTTCGATACGCAGGACGCCATCTTCGCCCTGATGGGTCGTAGCATTGATAATCACGGCGCGGCCCCTTGGTACAACATCATTGTTCTGTACCTTAGTGAGCTTGGGAGTTGTAAACCACCACCCGCCTAAAGGCGGGGGCTTTGCTCTGGCGCTACCGACGAGTCGGCATCCGAGCAGTACGGCACGTTTACGGGTGCCCTACCGGGCGAACCCGGCAGCGAGTGCATATGCCGACGCATACGACCCT
>CAIXLU010000435.1 GCA_903920315.1 uncultured Oscillochloris sp. | reverse complement strand
TGGCCGTAGGGGCGGCTCGCGAGCCGACCCTACCGAACAATCAATTATTCCACTCGCCGCCCTTATAGCCGCCGCGTGGGCGGTCGCCCTTGTCGCCTTTATCCCCGCGCTCAGGCTTGTCGCCGCTCTGGAGCGTGCGCTTGGCCCGCTGGAGGTCGCTCTCGTACTTGAGTAGCACACTAAGAGTGGTGTCGAGGGTCGCCTTATCGAGTTGCTTGGCGTTCAGTTCCACCAGCGCCTTGGCCCAGTCCAGAGTCTCGCTGACGCTGGGGTGCTTCTTCAGATCCATGCCGCGCAGGCGCTGCACCAACTCCACGGCCTGGCGGGCCAGCTTGGCGTTCAGGCCCGGCACCTTGAGTTGCACCACACGCAACTCGGCCTCTAGGTCGGGGTAGCCAATGTGGATGTAGAGACAGCGGCGCTTGAGCGCCTCGCTCAGCTCACGGGTATTGTTCGAGGTGAGCAGCACGGAAGGAATATGTTTGGCCTTGATCGTCCCTAGCTCGGGAACGCTGACCTGGAAATCGCTCAGAATTTCGAGCAGGAACGCCTCAAACTCGGCGTCGGCGCGATCAATTTCATCAATCAGCAACACCACCGGCTTCTCACTCATCAGCGCCTTCAGCAGCGGGCGGGGCAGCAGGAAGCGCTCGGAGAAAAAAACCTCCTCCTCAGCGGCGAGCCGGTCGGCAGCCTCGCGCAGGCTGGTCGCATTGCCCAGCACCTGGCCAAGTTTATCGCGCAGGAGTTGGGTGTAGAGCAACTGCTTGGCGTACTCCCACTCATAGAGCGCCTTCGTCTCATCCAGCCCTTCATAGCACTGCAGACGGATCAACTCGCGGCCCGTGGCGGCGGCCCACGCCTTGGCCAACTCCGTCTTGCCCACGCCCGCCGGGCCTTCGGTGAGCAGTGGCTTGCCCAGCCTATCGGTCAGAAATATTGACGTGCAGATCTCGTCAGAAGCAATATAGTTCTGGGTACTCAACATCTCACGTACATTGCTGATCGAGCTAAGCATGGGCGGTGCTACCTTTCTGTGCTACCTTTGTCGGTACGCAGGACGCTGTGCTGGGATGCCAGGGATTATTTGTGGGAGATAGTATTAAGTATAGCACGCAGTCGTGCGGTACGCCGGGGGATGCTATAGTATCTGCACTATGAACAGTTCACCGCGCTATCATACGATCTTGTTCGACCTCGATGGAACCCTGACCGATCCGCTTGAGGGGATCGCACGCTGCATACGTTACGCGCTAGAGCGGCTGGGTCGGCCACCACTGAGTGACGAGGTGCTGCGCACGTGGATCGGGCCTTCGCTGCGCAACTCGCTCGCCAGTGTCCTTGATGGCGATCTGGCCCTGGTTGAGCAGGGCATGGCCTTCTACCGCGAGCGTTACTCGCCCATCGGCATTTACGAGAATCACCTTTTTGCGGGTATCCCGGCACTGCTGTCCGATCTTTCCGCCAGTGGATGTTCGCTCTGCCTCGCAACCTCGAAGCCACAGATCTTTGCCCAGCGCATCCTCGAACACTTCGAGATTGCCCAACACTTCACCTTCATTGGCGGAGCCAGCCTCGACACCAGCCGCGAGCGCAAGGCAGAGGTGATCGCCTACGTTCTCGACGCGCTGCCTGCCAACGCCCGCACTCACGCCGTTATGGTGGGCGACCGTGATCACGATGTGTTCGGGGCGCGGGAGAACGATCTGCCCGCCATTGGCGTAACCTACGGCTACGGCAGCCGTGAGGAACT
>CAIXLU010000434.1 GCA_903920315.1 uncultured Oscillochloris sp. | reverse complement strand
TCCTATCGGGTGTTAGGGCTTCCAGACCTTCGGGAAATAAAAGGCCACCAGGATGACCAGGATGAGAAAGAAGACAGCGATCAATGACGGGAGCAGCAGGCTTACATCAGGGAGCGTGTTCAGTACATTGGTGACGGGGTTATCGAATCCGCTGCCGCCGCTCGCCTTGAACTCGCCCCAGAATACCACGCTCGCGTTTGTCCAGATCAGCGCGGTCAGCGCGCCGACGAAGAGGCCCAGGGGCTTGCCAAGCGGCTCCTTGCTGGCCGGCCCCTTCCATGCAGCCTTGCGGTTGAAGAAGAAGCCGAACATCACCAATACGATGAAAGCCACAAACCGGAAGAACAGCGGCACCTGGAAGCCTGCCTGGATCAGCGGGTCGAGGCGAGCGACCGCGTTCGCATCACTGCCAACGGCGAAGGCGACGATCCGTGGTGAGTTCTCCCAGAACCGGTTGACCAGATCCACCAGGGCGTTGCCTCCCTGGACGCAGGTGATGTAGGCGATGATTGACCAGAGTGCAATCGTCAGGATGTTGCGGATTCCCGACTGGTAGCCGCCGTAGCCGCCAACCGCCATGAAGATCACCAGGAGCGCGAAGCCGCTCACGCTCAGGGTAATCGCTGTCTGCGCCAGAGGCACCAGTGTGAGCCATTCGTAGTTCATCAGCCACCACTCCTTGTTGCCAGACGACTGAGGATCTCTGCCAGATGCCGAGCCGCATCCGGTCGAGCCAGTGTCCGACTCTGCTCCGCCATACGCGCCCGCTGGGATGTGTTCTCTAAAAGGCGGATCACCTCGCGGGCCAGATCTCCGTCCTGGGGCCGTCCATCGCCCAGCATTGTGGCGTCACTCACTTTCACCGCAGCCCCCCGGCGCACCAGATAATCGGCATTCTCATCTTGATGGACATAAGGGTATGGTACCAGAACTGCGGGCAACGCTGCAGCCGGTAGTTCGGCCAATGTTGATGCGCCGCTCCGACAGATTGCGAGGTCGGCCGCGCCGAAGGCCCGCGTCATGGCCGGGGGTTGGGGGTTGGGGGTTGGGGATTGGGGATTGGGAATCCCCAATCCCCAACCCCGAATCTCCAACTCAAGGTATGAATACAGATGGTATCTCCCCCTCAGATCGGGGTTCAGTCCCGCTGCCGCCTCGCGGAGCCATTCCTCGTCGCCCTCGCGCCCGCAGACGTGGATAATCTGACAGCGGGAGAGAAGATCAGGGAGAAGCGCCGCAATTGCCCGGTTGACGCTACGCGCCCCACGGCTGCCGCCATACACCAGGGCCACAGGTAGTTCCTCGCTCAATCCGAAGTCTCTACGGCATGCTGCTCGATCCTGGCCAAACACCTCGGCCCGCACCGGGTAGCCGGTGACGACGAACGATGCTCGTTGTTGGCCGGATCGAACGCCCAAGTGCGGCAACGCATCCTCCACATTCACCGCCGTTATGGTTGCAATTCGGCTCAGGAGTTTCACGGCCAGTCCAGGAACCACATCAGGCAGGTAGATCATGGTTGGCACTCCCATCATTCTGGCTGCCAAGAAGAGTGGAACACAAACGTAGCCCCCTGTGCCTAGAATAGCTGCCGGGCGCAACTCGCGGATCATCGCCCGTGCCGCCCGCGTACCCGCCACCATTGTCGCGGCTCCCCGTGCCATTTGGATCGGCCCACGCCCGCGTAGCGCCGCCGCCGGCAGCGCCCGGAAGGGCAGTGCGCTCTCGCGGGCCACAATTGCCTCCTCCATACCGCCCACACTGCCCACGTAGATCAGCCTCTCCCCCTTACCCACGTCGGCGAGCGCGGCGGCGACTGACAGGGCTGGGTACACGTGGCCGCCCGTTCCCCCGCCACAGAGGAAGAGCGCTGAACAAGCTGCGGGCGGATCGACGGGGGATGATCGGGCCATCACTGGTCTCCTGAGTCTGGAGCGGTGCGGTGTGTCGTGAGATATTCAGCAGGATGCCGACGGCAAGCATACATGCAATGAGCGAACTGCTGCCATACGAGATGAAGGGCAACGTGAGGCCGGTGAACGGGAGGAGCGAGGTTGTCACGGCGATATTGATCAGCGCCTGGAAGCAGATCCAGGTGGTGATACCGACTGACACCAGGGCGGCGAATGGGTTGGGCGCTCGTCCGGCGATCTTATAGCCACGGTAGGCAATGACGGCAAAGGCCACGACCACGGCCACGGTGCCGATCATTCCAAGCTCTTCGCCTACAATTGCGAAGATCGTATCGGTGTGGGCCTGAGGCAGCCACTGAAATTTCTGTCGGCCCTGGCCAAGCCCGGCCCCGAAGATGCCGCCGCTGCCTAGTGCGTAGAGGGCGTGGATGGGCTGGAAGCCGGCGCCGCTGTAGTAGGCCCAGGGGTCGAGGAATGCCTTGATCCGCACATTGTTGCCGAAGCCCATCACATTAATCAGCAGCCAGAATGCTACGCCGCCCAGCCCGGCTGCCCCCAGCACATGCCAGATATTCGCCCCCGCTGCGAAGTAGACCACCCCGGCGATCACGATCAGTACCACGGTGGTGCCCAGGTCTGGCTCCAGCATCACCAGTCCGCAAACAAGGCCGAGCATCACGGCGAAGGGGATGAGGCCGTAGCTCACATTGCCGAGTTTCTCGCTGCGCCGTGAGAGCCAGTCGGCGAAGTAGATGATGATGGCTAGTTTGGCCAGTTCGGATGGCTGCACGCTGATCAGGCCAAAGACCCCGCCCTGGCCAACCCGCAGCCACGAGCGTGAGCCGTTTACCTGGGTTATTGACGCGGGCAGCACCAGCACCAAGAAGAGCAGCACAAGGACAATCGCGATGAGGTGTACCGAGTAGGTGCGCCAGAAACTGTAGTGCAGGCGCTGGGTCACCAGCAGCCCACTGGTGCCGATGGTGACTCCGACGATCTGGCGGAGCAGGTAGTAGTACTGGTTCTCGTAGATGGTGAACGCCTCGACAAAGCTGGCGCTATAGACCATCACCAGGCCAATGGAGACCAGCGCCCCCACCGTCGCGAGAAGCACGTAGTCTGGTTTGTTCGTTCGCTCCATCATCACGTGATACCTTCCTGGGGTATCTTGCGCCACATTCTGTTGCGGCAAATCTAAAATCTAAAATCTAAAATCCGCATTAGGCATGCGGCAGCAACAGCGTCATTGCCGACATCACCACCAGCAGGCTGGCGGCTCCGGCCCAGCCGAGATCCAGATAGTCACGTCGCAGCAGTGGTGGGGAGAAACGTGAGTCGATCTGCAGACGCGGAGCCAGGGCGAACCCCGCCAGTGTCCCGCCGATCAATCCGCCCATATGCCCCCAGTTGTCAATTGTACCCTGAGAGGCGAATCCGATGAAGAGGTTAATCATAGCGATAGAGACCATATTTTGCACCTGGGCCTTGCCAAAATCCCCAAGGGTGGCCCGGTTGAGGTAGTAGAACACGCCCAAGCCGCCAATCAGGCCGAAGATCGCGCCGCTGGCTCCCACCGAGACCGCCCGTGACATCAGGTAAGAAGCGAGGCTGCCGCCCAGCCCGGCCAGAAAGTAGAGGGCCAGGAAACGCCGCGTCCCGTAGATTCGCTCCGCCTCTGGCCCCAAGGCATAGAGGGCGTAGCCATTAAAAAAAATGTGGATCAGGCTGCCGTGCAGGAACGTGGCGGTCAGCAGCCGCCAGTACGCCCCCCCGGCGATCATGACGTTTACCTTCGCGCCCAGCAACACCAGGGCGTTCAGGCTTGGCTGGAAGGATCCGCCACTAAACCCCAGGCTCATGATGTACATCAGCACAATCGCCCCGAGCAGGGCGAAGGTTGCCGGTGTGCGCGGGCGAGCCTGCGGCTGAAGGGCGCTATCGTTGTCGTCGGGTTGGATCACGCGGTTTCCGTTTCGGGTAGGGGCGTATCGGCCATGCCGTGGACAATCCGGCGGAACTCCTCGCCACGGTGGAATTCGTTGCGGAACATGCCAAAGCTCGCGCATCCTGGCGAAAGCAGAATGGTGTCACCAGCCTCGGCTAATCCCCTCGCGGCTTCGATAGCTGCGGCGAAATCATTGTACGATCCCTCGACCGATTGCCGATTGCCGATTGCCGATTGCCGATTGCAGCAATCGGCAATCGGCAATCGGCAATCGGCAATGGCCTTCTTCAGCCGCCGGGTGGCACTTCCCTCCAGCAGCACCAGTGCCTTCACTCGTTCGGCAATTGCCGCCCCCAGTTCCGCAAACTCCAATTCCTTATCGGCCCCGCCCGCAATCAGCACGATGGGCGTGGTGATCGCCTCCAGGGCCGCCAATGCCGCAGCGGGGTTGGTGGCGGTTGTGTCATTGACATAATACACACCGTCAATCTCGCACACCAACTCTAGGCGGTGTTCAACCCCAGCGAAGCCGCGCAGGGCAGTGGCGATCTGAGCAGGGCTAACCCCGAAACTGTGAGCTAAAGCGGCGGCAGCCAGAGCGTTTGCCCGACTGTGCGTGCCGGGCAGACGGATGTCGCTCGTATGGGCCAGAACGTCTTCCCCCAGCACCAACCACCCATCGGTCGTAATCCGAGCCTCAGTCTCAGCCCCCGGTGTCGCATCATACAGGATCATCCGTCCTCGGTAGCCCTCCACCCCCCACCCCCCATCCCCCACCTTCCTCATCACCACCACCCCGTCTTCCCCTTGGTGAGCGAAGATCTGCGCCTTGGCATGGGCGTAGGCTGCCATCGAGCCGTGCCAGTTCACGTGGTCGGCGGAGAGATTGGTGATCAGGCTGTAGCGGGGACTCAGCCCGACCTCGCCGAGCCGCTGTAGTTGGAAGCTGCTCAGTTCCAGCACCACCGGTGTCTGCGCGGTGATCGTCTCCAGTGCCTCCAGGGCCGAGACACGCAGGTTTCCGGCGGCCACCGTATCGGGGAATGCCTCGCGCAGCATTGCGGCGAGCATCAGCGCGGTAGTGGTCTTGCCCTTCGTGCCGGTAACGCCGAGGATGGGGCCGGGGCAAACCCGGAAGAAGAGGGTCATCTCCGTCTCAATCGGCACGCCAGCCTGACGACAGAGGGTTAGCCAGGGCGAATCGGGGCGAACAGCGGGGTTGATCACAACGAGGTCGCTACGGGTAAAATCATCGGCGTGGTGTTCGCCGAGGGTGTAGCGAACACGGGAGCCGAGTTGGGCGGCGGCGGCATCAAGCTGGGCGAGCGGTGTAGATAAGGCGTCGGGCGAGGCCATATCAGTGACCGTGACGTGGACACCCTGGCGGAGCAGCCATCGTGCCACCCCCAGCCCGCCGCCGTGAACCCCCAGCCCCATTACGAGGATACGCTTACCGTGTAGATTCACCCTACTGCTCCGACGTTTCGACCACCACCGCAGGCTGCGTATTGGCGCGCTGGGTGTTGGGGCCAGGCCGGGCAAAGGTAATTGCCAGCGAGATCCCAATCATTGCCGCCACCGTGCCGATCAGCACAAAACGCTGTGTTACCTGCACTTGGCTCCAGCCCAGGAGCTCAAAATGGTGGTGCAGGGGGGCCATCCTAAAAATTCGACGGCCCTCGCCGTAGCGGTACTTCGTCCACTTGAAGTAACTGGTCTGCAAGAGGCTTGAGAGCGCCTCAACAATGAAGATCACCCCAACTACGGGGAGCAGCAGCCACTGCTGCGACTGGAGTGCTACCAGCGCAAGCACCGCGCCCAGGGCCAGAGAGCCAAGATCGCCCATAAAGACCTGGGCGGGATGGGCGTTATACCAGAGGAAGGCCGCGCAGGCACCCACCAGCGTGAAGCAGAACGCCATCAAGTTCGTCAGCCGTGGCTCGGCCAGGAAGGTCATCACGCCATAGGCGGCGAAGGCCATCGTCAGATTCCAACCGGCCAAGCTATCGAGGCCGTCAGTGATATTCACCGCGTTGGAAATAAAGACAATGATCAGCGTGGCAATGGGAATGAACCAAACCCCAATATTACGCTCACCGATAAAGGGAATCTGCACTAGGCCATCGTGTTCCAGGCCGAAGGGCTTGGGTAGGTAGAGGGCCAAACTGGCAATGAA
This sequence comes from uncultured Oscillochloris sp., assembly GCA_903920315.1. GTDB lineage: Bacteria > Chloroflexota > Chloroflexia > Chloroflexales > Chloroflexaceae > Oscillochloris. The sequence continues at coordinate 2,675 of CAIXLU010000434.1, read as the reverse complement.
GGCCACCGCCAGCATCAGCAGAAATTTATAGCGTACCGTAAAACCGTAGGTCTTCGAGGTGGCCTTGGTGAGAGTCATCCAGTCGTCAATACCGCCCAGAACCGCGAAGCTAACCAGCACTGCTAGGGGCAGCAGCATTGACCAGCGGTCAACGAGGTTAAACAATACCGTGAGCAATACCACGGTGCTGACGATCATGACCCCGCCCATCGTGGGCGTACCCACTTTCGTCAAATGGCTCTGCGGTCCGTCCGTGCGGATCTGCTTGCCGAGCTTGTGATGGTGGGCGAACTTCACCCACCACCCACCGACAAACAGAGTCAGCACAAACGCCGCTGCGGCCAGTAGCAGGGCGCGGGCCATATCCTGCACCAGCACCGCACGTAGAACATCCACTTACTTCTCCTCTTCGGCCCGGCGTTGGAGTGCGGTGACGATATGCTCAAGCTCCATTCCGCGTGACGCCTTAATCAAAACATGGTCGCCTGGCTGAAGCAAGGCGAGGGCGGCACTGGACGCCTCCGCGCTCGTGTCGAAAGCCATGATCTGATGGGAGGGTAATCCCGCCGCCTGAGCGGCCTCCGCAATCCATCTGGCCTTCTGGCCGACCGTCATTAAAAGTTGGACAATCTTGGCTGCACACTGACCAATCTGGTAGTGGCTCTCCTCCTCGGCTGTCCCCAGTTCTAGCATATCACCAAGGATGGCTACCCGTCGCCCGTCGGTATCAGCGAGTATGTCAAGCGCGGCGAGCGACGAGAGTGGTGCCGCGTTGTACGAGTCGTCAATCAGGGTTGAGCCATTGGCACCGGGTAGCACGCGCAGCCGGGGCTGGACATCAGGGGAACTCAGACCAGCGACCATCTCGTCCCAGTCCATGCCCATAATCAGGCCGACGCTGATCGCCGCAAGGGCGAGATAGACACTGTGCCGCCCGATAAGCGGTAGCCGGAGATCCAGACTCACATCGCCATAGTGGACGCGCAGGCCGATCCCGTCAAGCCCATAGCTCACCACCTGATCGGCCCAGAGAGTCGCCGTGGGTGTGAGACCAAAGGTGAAGACATGGGCGCTGGTGAGATTCGCCATCGCCGCCACCCGCTCATCGTCCGCATTCAGCACCGCCCAGCCATCGCTTGCGAGTGACTCAGGCAACTCGCCCTTGGCCTGAGAGATCGCCTCGATTGTTTTGAGGCGTTCAAGGTGTGACGGGCCGACATTCGTTACCACACCGATCTGTGGCCGGGCGAGACTCGCCAGGAAACGAATCTCGCCCGGTGCCCACATCCCCATCTCCAACACCGCCACCTCGTGATCCGGCGTAAGACTAAGCAGGGATGTGGGGAACGTGGCTTCGCTGTTATAGCTACGTTTACTTTTTAAGGTACGGAATCGGCGGCTGAGAACGGCCGCCACGATATCCTTTGTCGAGGTCTTGCCCACGCTGCCGGTGATACCAACAACAGTCGGCGTGAGTTGCTGCCGATGGTAGACGGCCAGCCGCTGCAGGGCCATGAGCGGGTCGTCTACGGCGATGAAAAGGCACGTTCCGGGGGCGGCTTCAATAAGACCCTCGCCCGTTGCCGGGTCAATCACGGCCCAGGGGCGCTCACTCTGGGCCAGGGCCTCGCTCTGGGCCACAACCTCAGCGCGGGAGACCAACGCCCCCGCAGCACCGCGTGTAATCACGTCAGCCAGGAAATGATGTCCGTTGGTGCGTTCGCCGGTAAGGGCGATGAAGAGTGTTCCCGGTTCCACGTCACGGGAATCCGTCACCGCATCACCAAAATCGAGATCCTGCCATTGAGCTGGTATATGGGGCATCTCACGGTATGATCGTGGTTGCACTCCATACAAGATATGAACCAGTCGTAACACGCTGCCCTCCTCACATCCCCATACTGGGATGGCTGCGTCTTCAGGATACAGCCGAGGGCAATTATAGCATCATCCTCCGTAGGGGCTGAATGAGGAATCTGAAGGGTTGATACCGTAAATCGTGTGCATCACTCGCCGTTCGCCACAGGCGTCGCCGCAGGAGTTACCCCTGGAACCTCTTGGCCTGGGACGGCCAGAGCGGGATCGGGCCGAATCTTTTCGTAGCGCAGGAGTTGGTCTACGATGCGGTAGTAGACCGGGATGGCCGTCGTGATACCCCAGATGTCGTCCTTGGGGCGGTCAATCTTCACCAGCACGACATAACGAGCATCCTCGGCGGGGGCAAAGCCCAGCACCGAGCCGATGGTATAGCTTTCATCGTAGCCACCGCTCTCCAACGGGATGGATGACGTACCGGTTTTTGCGGCCACCTGGTAGCCCGGCACGAGCCATTGGTCGCCGTTGCTGCCCGTTTTGGTCGCCCAGACCACCGGGGCATAATGGTTGGCCGAGTTCACCAGCATACGCCGGATTGTCCACGCCACCCCTTGATCGATGGGCTGGCCGGTTTTGGTAGGCGTCGTGTCGGTGCAGCGATCAGCATGGCAGTGCCGCTCGACAATATAGGGCTTCATCATCACACCATCGTTGGCGATAGCGCCAGCGGCCTGTACCATCTGGAGAGGTGTGACGGAAATACCCTGGCCGTAAGAGTTCGTAAGCAGACCAATACCGTTATAGGCGGCAGTACCCCAGCTATTGACAATACCGCCCTCTTCGCCGCCTAGATCAACGCC
>CAIXLU010000433.1 GCA_903920315.1 uncultured Oscillochloris sp. | reverse complement strand
CACCAGGGAAACAGTTGAGGTCTAAATAATGATCTATATTAGGTAACAAAGGTAAGTTTTCAAAAGCTATTTTTGCACTTAAACCTTCATCATCATCCCATCCCGGCACCATGTCACCCTGAGCGAAGCGAAGGGTCTGTCAGGAGGCCGGGATAGATGCTTCGCTTCGCTCAGCATGACATGGTGCCGGCCGGGGTCGCGGAATCATTTACCGGGGTTGCGGAATCATTCACCGGGGTCGCAGAATCATTCACCGGGGGCGCGGAATCATTCACCGGGGGCGCGGAATCATTTACCGGGGGGGCGTAGGGGCGCAGCAGCGGCGATTCATCCCTACCTCGGACTCATCTGGGGCTGCTGCGCCCCTACATCATCCGGGAAGCTGTATGAGCGGCAGGTAGATGTGATTGAGGAGCAACACCCCGTTCGGGCCAATCGCACGGATCTGGTCGTTCTGCCAGCTAAGGGTTACGTCCTTGAGGGTGGTGCTGCCGTTCAGGATGCGCAGCGTTGTTGTTGTGCCATTGCTGCCGCAGGTGGGCCGGTTCCCGTCACGGGCGAGGATGTCGAGGACGAAGCCAATCTTTCCGTCGCCGATGTCTTTGGTGGTGGTGCTGCCGCAGACGGCGGTGTCCACCAGAGCCTGTACGCTCAACCCTACGGTGGGCGTGAATCCCCAACTGGCATCTAGGGTGCCGTAGACGGTGGATGGCGGCACGGGTAGGAAATCCTGCGCGCTCAGGCCGGGGATGGGCAGGGCTACGCTTGTGGCTTTGGTGAGATGGAGCCAGTAGCTCGCACCTTCAACCAGTCTCGTCAGGTCGTTCGCCCAGCTCGGCATCTGCGGGCTGAAAACCTTCCAGGGGTCGGCGCTGTCGGTTGAGCTGTAGCCATAGACAATGTCGTAGGCAGCCTGATCGTGGGCCGATTGGAGGGCTAGGGGCAGATCTTGGCTTGCGCCGGGGTAGGCGTAGAGCAGGCTCCAGCCGGAGCGGCTGAAGTTTAGGCGTAGGCTGGTGATCAGGACGTAGAGACCGGGCGCAGCCTGGACGGTGACGGCGGCCTCGTTGCGATCCATGTCTACACGGGTGGGTAACTCTTGCCAACGAGTGCCGTTGTGGAAGAGAACCCGCACGTCTGACTCCATGCCCGTCGGCACGTCACTCTGGGCATAGCTCATGCTCAGGGAGATCGGGTTATTCAGATTGCTCAGCATTGTGGGGTCGGATGCGAGCAGACGGTAGCCCTGACCAACTGCGGTAGCCCAGGGCGGCAGATTCGGCAGGCTGGAGGCACGCTGGAGGGCGAAGAATTGGCCCGTGGCGAAGGATGTATCTTCGGCAAAGAGTGTGGCTTGTCCATCGGGCGAGACCGCCGGGGCGTCGCGGCGATCTCGCGCCGGGGGCATGTAGCGTGGGGAGGGATTGCCGCCTACGGCGTAATCACTAATCGTTTCGCGGCCTAGCGAATCGTTCGGAATCCAGACCCGCACCAGACCTTCCTCAAGCACACGTGGCAAGGCCACGTCAGCGCGATAGAAACCATCCGCCAGAGGCAGGGTTGTACTCACCGGCACGGTGGTTCCCTCACGCGGGTAGATCTGGAACTGGAGGGCACTGGGCAGGGTGGTCGTACTCACCGTGCTGGCCTGGATAACGATGCGTAACGTCATCGTGGGCGTGCCGCTGACCCCTGGATAGGTAATCGGGGTGATCTGGAGATCGGGAGACCAGCCAGGTGCGCTGCTGAGGTGCAGGCCGGTGGGGCTGAGGGTGCAGCCCAATAGAGATTTCGCGATGTCGAAGACGCAGAGCCGATCACCGTCGCGGTAGCCACGGGCGATCACCTGTCCGGCACTAGGCGTACCCAGATCAATTGGCAATTGGTTTTCGGCGGGGAAGATCAGCGCCCGCGCACCGGGCGAGGCATTATAGCGCCCACCGCTGGGCGGGATGACCGTGTAGGTGTCGGATGCATTGATGGCCGTATCGGCGGCAGTCGCGTCGTTGATCACCGTGACGCCGAGGGGCAAGACGACTGGGCCAGGATT
>CAIXLU010000432.1 GCA_903920315.1 uncultured Oscillochloris sp. | reverse complement strand
TCGGCGCATCGCGCTTTACCACCAAGATGGACATCATCCGTCCTGCCATACGACAGTTTCTGACCGACCCCAGCGCGGTCTTGGCTGGCTTCCCACAGGCAGGAATGGCTCACAAGCGGGCAACTGCGTAAGTCCTAAGTACTTTACCTTTTACCTTAACCTATGCCCTACCCCACTCCCTGGAACGCGGCCCGTGTCCGCCAAGTACTCACCACCGAGAGCCGCCAGAAGGTCCGCGATCTCTTCCTTCACACGCACCGGCCCTTCCGCCAGATTCGCGTGGATCTCTGCAAGGAGTCCGACCTCGCTGGGTGCTTCATCAGCGAGGAGCAGGTCTATGCGATGATCACGGCTGGGGCGTTGGATGCCGACAACCGCCTTTTCTTTGTCGTTGGCGAAGCTGGCGCTGGCAAGAGCGAACTCTGCCAATGGCTGGAGTATCGCGCCGATCCCGCCTGCCGTCTGGCCATCCATATTCCGCGCAGCATGACCAGTGCTGCCCACGTGGCCGCTCTACTCCGCCGCGCCCTCGGTCTCGCCGGCGCACCGCTGCTGCGCCGCACCCCCGTTGCCACGCAGGCCCGCCACGTTGCCCTTTCCGCCGCCGTGCTGCTCTACGAACAAGGCGATCCCTCGCTCATGCCAACCTCGGAATGGGAGGAGTTGCTCGACAGCACCGGCACCCGTGCCGCGATCACCGAGCATCTTACGGCTGCGCTACATGGCGATAGCGGATCTCGCTACTCGCGCCCGTCATCTCGATGCACAACTCAGGCGCAACAATGTGGAACTACGACGGCAGTTGGGAATGATCCGCTGGCGCTGCGGTGAAGTAGGGGTTGTCTGGCGCGAGGGCTGGGATGCCGCGTTGGAACTGCTGGCGGGGGTAGATGCAGAAGCGATCATGGCGCTGCATGACCAGATTGCGACGGCGAACATGGCAGCAACGGTGGCGATGGGCGGGGATGTGTGGGACTATCAGGCATTCCGCTATGCCACGCGACCCGCCCTGACGCACCCCTACTGGGAAGCAGCCGAGACCGTGGGCGCGATCCAGTCCGAGTTGCTGCGGGTCGCCCGCACGCGCTACCGTGGAGCAGGCAAGTTACTCACCGCTACGCCGGGCTACCGAGCGCTGCTGAAGACGGTACGGCAGATCAGAAAGGAAATAGAGGGTGGAGATGCAACCGCTTGATGATGCCATCGCCGCCACGCTGCGTGAGGTGGGCGAACTAGAGGAGCGCGATCAGGCAAGCCGGGCACATGCCGATGTGCAGACAAGGATGGACTACCTTCACAACCTACTGCGCCAATTAGAGAGTGAGTTGTCTGAGTTGCGGCAGGAGGCAGCCAATGCTCCTGAGGGGACGGATCTCTGGCATCGGACAGTGGACGACCTACGGGCCAAGGAGCCGGACATCCTGCTGGCCCCGGCACCAGCACTCATATCGGGAAACCTTGACCTGCTCCGGTTGGTGGAGTATACTTCCGCGTCTGTTGCCCTCGTCCAAGAGCGCAGATCTGCCCTGCGCCTGACGCATCCGCTAGAGTCGGAGGGATAGCGCACTGATTGTTCTTGCGCACCTATTCAGCGTGCGACCCCTCAATATCGCGGCGCAAATGGTAGTAGTTGTGGAGTGCTCGCAAGTTTACCGCGACCTTGCCGTTTGGGTTCATAATCTGGGTCGGATCGTCTCGGCAGACGGGACACGCGCAGGGGAGCGGAGAATCGATCACCTCAGCGAAACTGTAGGTGCGCTGCCACTCTCGGAAGTGGGCACTGGGTAGTTTGTATCGGCGGAACGGCTCGCTGTAGAAGATGCCACCCCACGCCGCCTCCTTGATCGGTGTACCTGAGTCAGCCGACTCAACACCAAGACGAGCCAGAGCCTCCAGTACCGGTACCGAACTCACCCCCAACATATGGAGGCGCGGGCCTACCGCCTCAAGGGCGGCCTCGGTTCGACGCAGTACCTCGTCACGGGAACTGGCAACCTTCCCGGCAAGGGAGCCAAGCGCGAAACGCCGGTAGCCCATTTCAGCCAGAGCTTGGGCAACGTAGAAGATCTGCTCGGCGTCCCTACCCTGGATAACGCCAATCGGCTCGGTATTTTCCGGCAGATGGTCGGCACCTTGCGTGATCAGCCAGCGGGCATGGGTCAGGTTTTTCATTGAGCGTCGGAGAGCATCGGCGGGGTCACGAATTCCGGCGACGAGAATATCGAGATGGCAGATTCCTACCGGAGTGTCGAGGCCCGCCGCAAGGTGTAGCTGTCTGTCGAGTACCATTTCGGGCGACGGGCTGCGACCGGCACGGTGATACTGGAATGCACCGCTATCAACGATGAGATCAACCGGTGCCGAGGGCCAAAGTCCTACATTCCAGGCAAGATTGACATTCGGCGGGCTTACGAGAACGCGCACATCTGCAAAGTAGTGCTGGTAGATCGGATCGCTGTGTGTCCAGGAGATGAAGTATTTCATCAGTTAGCTCATCATGAGATGGTGGCATTGTAGATTACAACGCGGGCTATACGTCTGTGTATATCGGGTCGCTGAGCATATGCTCAGCGACCTTTTTGTTGTTCTCAGAATAAGAACCTTATATAGACAACCTTATACCATACGTCGGAACACATCGGGCCGCTGAGCATATGCTCAGCGGCTTTTTTGTTGTTCTTAAAACCAGAACTTTACACCGCCTTACGTCGCCGTTGGCAAGGAGCAATCGTGATCACGCGCTTCGGTAAAAAGGTGCGCCATCTGCGCGAACGTGCCGGACTAACTCAGTCTGAGCTTGCATATGCCATTGGCCTGAGCGACCGCTCAAAGGGTTTCATCAGCGAGATCGAGAGCGCAAAGAAGATCCCTAAGGCCACCCTTGTACTACGCCTTGCAAACCTCCTCGGTGTGTCAACCGACTATCTGCTGCGCGATGACCTCGGCACAGAACTGGACGATCTGGCGTAACTATGTCTATCAGCTACTTCATCCCCGATTGGGACGACCGCGTTGACCCTAGCTATGACTTTCTCACTGATAAACACACGCCGGGGCGAAATCCCTATCGCGATGACGATTATGCCCACGAGATCTATGGTATCCCCCCCTACGACGGCGTGCTGATCTCACGAGCAGTAATTGACGCGCACCGGAAGAAGCGGCAAGCGATCCTTAACGCTGGATCAGTGCATAACTATCTTCGCTTGCCTGATGGCGCTCAGGTTATGGGAGATTGTGGAGCTTTCACATACTGGCAGGAAGATGAACCGCCTTATAAGACGGAGGAAATCATTGAGTACTACCAACAACTAAAATTTGATATAGGAGTATCAATTGACCATCTGATTTTCACCGAGCTTGAGTCTGAAAAAGAGCGTAGGTGGAACATCACTGTCGAGAACGCCAAGGAATTTATGAGACTCTATGAGAGGGGTAAAAGTCACTATACCTTCATCCCAATGGGTGTAGCCCAAGGTTGGAACCCTGACTCCTATCGACATTCAGTCGAAAAACTAATGGAGATAGGCTATACGTATATAGCCCTGGGTGGTCTTGTTCGCAGCACATCCAAGGATATTATTCAAGTCCTAGAAGCGGTGAAGCCCATACTTCAAGAGGGTACACAGTTACATCTTTTCGGCGTTAGCCGTCCTGATCATATTCAGACCTTTTCCGACTTGAGGGTGACGAGCTTTGACAGCGCCTCGCGGCTTCGGCGGGCTTGGATGGATGGGCGGCGCAACTACTTCCTAGGTAACGTGGCCTTCTCGGCCATCCGCGTGCCTGATGCACATCGTCTAGTTAAGAAGATTGAAGGTATTAGTGAAGCCAATGCACTACGATTGGAACAGGTAGCCCTTGACGCACTACGCGCCTACGATCATCAGAAGGTCAGCTTGGATACAGTCTACGATGCGGTGATAGCCTACGCCGAGTTTGCTGGCGATGTGACGGAGCGCACCCGTAGCGATTACCGCGAGACACTGGCCCGGCGACCGTGGAACTATTGCGAATGTGTTATCTGTAAGGCGATCAACATAGAAGTAATCATCTTTCGGGGCAACAATCGAAACCGCCGACGGGGCTTTCACAATACCTGGCAACTCTATCAGCAACTCCACGGCTATAGGCAGGAGCCCCAGGAAGGCAATGTATATGACATTCATCGGATGCAGGGCAATGGTCTCTTCCAAAGAGCCTTTGATGGTAAAGAGAAGTTGCAGGTTTATCACGAAGACCAGGGAAAAGGAGGCCTGGGCGAAGAGTTGCCACTGGGAAATGAACGACTTGAGGTGACGTCTGCGACTCAGAGCCTGTTGGTGCT
>CAIXLU010000431.1 GCA_903920315.1 uncultured Oscillochloris sp. | reverse complement strand
CTGGACACGGTTCTTGGTGTCGAGAAGAACCGTGCGTAGGTGTTCTTGGTCGAGGTGGCCCATTTCCACCATGAGCAGACTGGCGACATCAGCAGGACTACGGATCTGTGGTCGCTCATCAATACCCGTGATCAGCAGGCGTCTGCCGATCTCCAGAGCAGCCTTGAGCGCGGCGGTCTTGGCCTCGCCCATACCGTGCCGCTGACACAGTTCCGCATAGTCGGCGCGCTGGAGTCCCATCCAGCCGCCATGTTCCACAAGCAGTTGCTGGGCCAGATTGAGGACATTGGTACCAGCCACGCCCACGCGCAGCAGAATGGCGAGCAGTTCGGCGTCGGAAAGTGCGGCGGGGCCGGAGTCACGTAGACGCTCACGCGGCTGCGATTCGGGTGGAAGTTCCTTGAGGCGGAGGTGGTAGGACGAGGGTGCGGCCTGCATCGGTATTCTCCTTACGATGTGCGGTGGATACTATACCGCCGCATACCAGGAGAAGGTTGCGCCAGACGTACTCGTTCTTTGGGCGGCGACAACAAAAAAGTGGGAGCGGCACTGCCGCTCCCACACCGGACGTTGTTATCGTTCCAAACGCCCTATACAGCGTGGTTTGTGTAAAGTGCCTCGAAGTCAACGCGGAGGTCTGCCCACGAGATTTCGGTGTCGCCATACAGCTCGCGCATCTCGGAGATCAGGTCGCTCCGGCTGATCGGCAGCGGCGTGCTTCCATAGAGAGCCTGAAGGTCTATGGCGAGGGTGTCGAGCGTGAGGGTACTGCCCGTCCCGCTATAGAGCGCGTGAAGATCTGCTCCCATATCTTCAAACGATACCGACGACCCGCCCTGAATATCGTGTACTGCGCCATGTCCGGCTGTCATCATCGACACACCTCTCCTGCTTCAAAGTGTTCTTTGGTGTGAGGAACATACCTCGCACGCTATAGTGAGATTGCTTGCTCGGTACAATCCAAATCAAGAGTGGTTCTCGTTATGGATCAATCGTACAAGCGTGACTACAGTATATTTGGACTTTTTGTCTTTTTCAAGACCCAGAATATGATCCTTTTGGAATATATATAAGATCTTATAATTATGAATGCCTCTCAGGTGGCTTTCCTGAAAGGCATTTAAAGATCTAAATCGGGATCTATTTTTAATATTTTTTTGTAAGTTTTTTCATTCATCACCCTCGATCCAGGCTAGGCCATACAGCGATCCACCGTACACCGTGCGACTCACCATCGGAGGCAGCGCCGCATCCGCCGGCACGCGCCGGTAGATATAGCGCACCTGGCCTTCATGCTGGACGGACAGGTAGTCGCCGCTTGCGGTGATCTGGGCCGCATCACTTCCGTCAACATGCTCTTCATAGCCGTGTGCGTCGTCCATGTGGTGTTCCTCCTTGATCGAGAAGTTGGGGTGCAGCAGCGTCGCGCCGCTGCACCTTTACACATAGTGCCTATCTCCACCAGAGAGCTTTAGTTTTTTCCGTTCCCGTTCCCGTTCTGGTAGACCAGCGGGATGCTCGTTGGACCCTCAACGCCCAGTTCAATCAGGGTGTTGCTCACAACGCCCGATGCCTTGCGCTCGAAGATTACGTTGGTGATCTCGTCCACCAGCGAGATGGCACCGTTATAGCCAACAATGGACCGACGGTGGTAGCCGAAGCGATCCTCAACCGGGAAGCCCATGCGGATGAGCGGGATTTTCTCGGCGTCGGAGATGAACTTGCCCTTCGAGTGGCCCATCAGCAGATCCACCGGCTTGGCCTTGATCCGCATGTGCAGTTCGTGCAGGTCGCCCTTGAGGATGATCTCGCTCTCGACCCCTAGCTCCTGAGTCAGTTCGACCATACGTTCGGCCCAGGGCTTCGACTCGGACGCGGTCAGCACGAAGGCGGGAACCATACCCATCTCGGCGATCAGGCCCACCAACCCCTCAAGCGTATCGGGGTCGCCGAAGAGGGCGACGCGCAGGCCGGAGGTGAACATGTGCGTGTCCACGAGCGCATCCAGCAGGCGCGCACGCTCGACGCTCAGCACCTCGGGAACCTGGTGGTCAGTGATCTCGGTCAGCGTGTCAACAAAGGCGTCGGTGTTGGCCAGGCCAATGGGCATGGTCAATACGTGGGCCGGGACGCCGTGGCGCCGCTCGTAGATATGGGCCGCCTCGCCGCCGATGTAGCGCTGGATAGATACCGTCGCCAGCGACTTGGATGAACTGCGCAACTCCTCAACCGTCGTGCCGCCACGGGCGAAGTGCGGACGTGGCTCGTAGTAACCGCCGTCCAGCGTCTCGGAGTAGTCGGTCAGCCACAGCCCGTGCAGACCCATCTCGCGCACAATGTGCTTCAGCTCGCGGATGTCGCCAGGGTTAACCCATCCGGGGATGATGTTGATCTTACCGTTGGTTTCGCCCTTCTTCTTGCGCTTATCGGGCAAGCTGTTGGCGATCTCCCGGAGAAAGTTATCGAAGCCGGTAGTGTGGTTGCCGATGTACGAAGGCGTCTTCACCGAGAGGATCGGGATGGTGATGTCGGGATTCTTCTCCTGAAACTCGTCAATGGTGCCGGGGATATCGTCGCCAATCGTCTCCGAGAGGCAGGTCGAGCAGACCATAATCATGGTCGGGTGGAAGCGGTCTACGATATTCTTGATCGCCTCCAGCAGATTACCCTTACCGCCGTAGACGGTGGTCTTCTCGGTGAGCGAGGTGGATGCGACCTCAACCGGCTCACGGAAGTGGCGGGCCATCTGGTGGCGCGGGTAGGTGGCGCAGCCCTGTGAACCGTGGTTGATCGTAATGGCCCCGTGGATGCCGTAGTTGGCGAGCATGGCCCCGATGGGTGCGCAGGAGCGGGTCGGGTTAATCGCGACCGCTCGCTCTTGAGTTGTAATGCAGCTCATTATTCGCCCTCCTCAAAGCCATGTGCGAAGCCGTGGGACGAGTGGTGGGCGACCGGCGCGGGCCGGGCCTTCTTGTGCAGGGTCTGCCAAATCGGGGCGTGAATGGCCTTGTCAATATCGCGGGCGAAGTTGACCATACCTACAAAGCCAGCGTAGGGACCCGTATCGTAGGTGTGGCCGTTCACAAAGGGCACACCGAGCTTGTAGGCCAGGTACTTCTCCTTGTTGCCGGAGATGAACAAGTCGGGCCGGCGTCGGGTCAGGATCTCCTCAATCTCAGGGACGTTCGGGTTATCAATCATCATGCCGCCCTCATCGAGCTGCTCGAAGATCTTCTCGTAGTCGTCCTCATGCCCGAAGGTGGTGGCGGCGGTCTGCGTCTCCATGCCCAGCTCGCGCAGCAGCTCGATCCAGTGCCAGGTGCGCGGCCCACCCTGGTAAATGAAGACCTTCTTGCCGGTCAGGCGCTGGCGGAAGTAGTCAATCTTGGGCTTGATCTTGGCCAACTCGCGCTCGATCACCACCTCGGCCTCGGCCTCTAGGCCAAAGACAGCCGCCGTGTCGCGCAGAGCCTGGGCCATATGCTTCATGCCCCAGAGGGTCACGTTGATGTACGGGGTGCCGT
>CAIXLU010000430.1 GCA_903920315.1 uncultured Oscillochloris sp. | reverse complement strand
TTGACGACTGTTGGCGGCAAGCTGGTGAACGGGGCGGAGGCGGCAGACGGTGCCCCCGCGAGCAGCACGAGGGTGCAGAGCGCGTAGAGCATGGGGGATGGCCGGTAGCGTGTGGACATAGGAGATCTCCTGCGGCGTCGAGACGGGCCATAGTTATCCGCGTGCGACACTATTTGCCCAGGTTAGCGATCAGATTGATGCGTGGCGGAACCGATGTCTCGCACGCAGCTCAGGGCGTGCCGCGCGGGCGGAGCCACGTGCGCCAGAGAGCGAATCCCAGCGCTGCGCTGGAGACCAGCACCCAGACCAGCGCCCAGAACGCGGGCGGCAGGAAGGTGATGCGGGCCATCGCGTGCGCGTCGCTCAGGTCACTGAGCCCGCTCACTGTCGTGACGGTGAAGAGCGTGCCGAGGTCGCCCAGGGCGCTCAGTCCAACCCAGAAGGCCACGAGGTTGAGCAGGAAGAGCGACCAGCGTGCGCCCACTCGCCAGGCGGCGACCAGCAGCAGTGCGCCGAGTCCGACGCCCGTGCCGACCGTTAGAAGGCCGCTGAGGAATTGGGCGCTGAACACGGTGGGCAATCCGTAGCGCAGGGTAAGCAGGGCGAGGGCGGCTCCCAGCACGCCCAGGGCGACTCGACTGCGCTGATGGCTGCGGCCCAGGGTGATCAACGCCGCGCCGAAGAGGGCCGCGCCGACATAGCCCGCCGGGATGATCAGCCAGCGGATGCCCCCAGCGGTGTAGGCGAGGCCCGCGCCGTCAGGGAAGATGACGAAGCGCAGAAAGACCCCGCCGGTGAGCAGGGTGACCAGCCCGTGGCTCAGCTCGTGGACGATGGTGGTGAGCAGGCGGAAGGGGTAGGCGAGCGGGCCGAGCCAGCCGAGCACGATGGCAGACAGGGCGGCGATGAGCGTGGTGATGCCAGGAGTGAGCGCCGCTGGCGGCGTGGTGTTGCCGGATGATGGAGGGTACATCGAACCTCCCAGGTCAGTGCGATGGGCCTGTGAGACGGACGCCACAGTAAGGCGCGAAGTTGCAGGTGACGGGAATCGCTAGGTGTGCTGCGGCCCACCTAGCGGCGCTGCTTCCAGATTCCGCACCACCCCGTCCGCGAAGGCGGTCACCGCTGTCCAGTCGGTGTATACGTAGTCGCGTCGGGTGTCGGTGTCGCTGCCTTGACGGGCCATAAACCACCGCATCAGCAGGCGGGTAAGCGGCGCGTAGCGCGTATAGGGGATGGCACCTGCAATGATCGCGACCTGTGGTGGATACCAGCCAGTGGCGACGCACAATCGGGCGACGGCCTTACGGGCGACGACATGATCCTCCGGTCGCTGGCTCGCGGCGACTCCACTGACCGAGAAGAAGGCGCTGAGCTTCCGGTTCAGTAGCTTCCGATGGCGGCGGGCAAACGCCTGGATTGTACGCTGGTGCCGGTTCTGATACACGGGCGAGCCCAGGATGATCGCGTCAAAGGCCGCCATCTCTGCCACGGGTGGGTGGGCGGTCACAGCGCACAGCGTGACCTGATGGCCGCACGTCTCTATCGTATGCGCGATACTCTTGGCCACCTTCACCGTGTGCCCATAGGTCGTGTGGTAGAGGATAAGTACTGTTGCCATTGCCGTCTCCTCGTGTTCGTCGTCACGACCGCAATGCACCGCTCCCTGATGCCTCAAAGGCTATCCCCGTGTTAACAGGCACCATCATCGGGGTGCTGCGGTAGTTCGGCCTTCCTGACCCAGCGTGACAATCCCGCCGACCAATCGAAGGCGGCGAGGGCACGTCGGGCCTGCGCCTTCACGGCCAGTCGCCCCATGCTCAATGGCCGCGAGGTACTGCCTTGCCCGTGCCGGCAGATCGTCCGGTCGTTGAACACCATGGGGCATGGTAAGGATTCGCGACACATGGGTCGTCACCGTGTTTCTCTCGACACCAGAGGGGAGGGACGATGCTGCATCCCGGCGGTGGCCGATTCCGTCACCGGCGGCGGGCGAATCATAACTCATCCGAAAAGATCTGCTTTCTGCTCGTCCGCCATGAGGCGATTCCTCTCCCTTACCGCTGTCTTTCTCTTGCTCGTCTCTGCATCAATCCTGTACGTGGAGCCGCACGGCCGGGTCGCCCAGCAAACTGTATCCACGTGCGTCGCTGAACGCGGCCCAGCGCGGCCCAATTCCTTCAAGCCCAAAGCTTTGGCTTCCATTCGCCGCCGCAAAGCGGTAGCTGTCTAGGAGATCGGTCAGATCCATCGCCGTCTGCCCCTGGCGTGTGTTGAACTGGTCAGTCGCCTCTCCCAGGCGTTTGCCGTCGAGGATACCACCAAGCAGATCTTCAAATGCCTGGGACTGTCCGGGTACCTTCTGCATCTCGTCGCGGAAGCTGTAGCTCCACGCCCGATCAACATGGCCGAGTACTGCCAGCGCGCCCCGCTCAAGGAGCCGCTGCGGCAGTTGGGCGACAAATGGATACGGCGCGATGGCCTGGGGTGCTACGGTGCGCTCAAAACGAAACTGGTCGTGGGCGGGACAGCCGAGGCCAAAGCAGGCGAAGCACACCGCGACCAGTCCCATTACATGTGTTGCATCGGGGAGATCCGCACCGGCCAGCCAGTGCGCCCGCTGGGGCAGATCCAGCCCATCCCAATCCTGGCACAGCAGCGCACCCTGCTGCATGATCTGATCCGGGTGTCCAAACGGGAAGTCAATGCCGTGGGTCGCGCTGAAAAGCAGCGCGGGCCGGTCAGCGGCATCTGCCCCGATGAGCATCCGCTCCAGGCTTGCCCTGGTCGCCTTGTCCGTTATGTCATCGGTGGCAAACCGGAAGCGCTCGGCCATCGGCTCACGGCCAGCGTCCCCGTGCAACAGAGGTCCAACAAGCTCGGTGGCACTCAGCGCGGTTGACGGATCGAGCGGGTGGTGTGTCGCAAAGTAGGCGACCGACCGGGTGCGGGCGGGCGTCTGGCCGCGCTCAATGGCCACGAGACGTTCCGCATAGGCCGTATACGCATCGTAGCGGTGGTTGCCCTGGGCATCCGTGAAACAGAGCCGACCTACGCCCCAGTAAAAATCAAGATCGTACTGAAAGGAGAACGGAATATGCGGATCACCGGCGATACGCGCCCCCGGCCGACCGACGAGCAACAGATAAAAGGGGACACCGCGCCGGGGATCGACAGGGTTGATGGTTACCCCGTGGCGCGCACACCACCGACCGGCACTTTCCGCCACCTGCGCGTTATAGAGAAAAATCGGGATGGGTTTGGAACCCTGCATGGGTGCCGTGAGAGCGGCGTCGCCACCCACCCGGCGGAGCCATGCCCCACACGTCTCGCCTGACTCGAAGGTGAGATCCGGAGGAGCGATTCCCTGATCCGCACAGCGCTGCGTGATCAGCGGAGTGAGAGCCTTGAGAAGGGTCGCATCCTCATCGGCGGGTACGACGAGCCCCCACCCAGCGCCGGCATTGCCCTGCGCGTCCTTCGTGTTCCGGTTGAGTTGGTCGTACGAGAAGCCGTGAATCATACCGGCCACCGGATCGTTCCGCCTCGCTACCTGCGCATGCAGCATGCGCTCCGCCGCCGTATTGTCCCAGCGATTGGACTCCGCGACCGTCCGGGCACCGGCGAGGTCGAAGCGGTAACGCGGCCGGCCAATGGTCGGGTCAATGCCGTTGGGGATGATCAGGGGGCCATCCTTCTCGATGAACGTGCGGGTCTCGCCAACCGGCAGGAGTGCGGGGGTCAGGGGTGCGATGCTCTCGTCTCGGAGAATATCCGCGTGTTCAACCACAGGAGGGATGGACGGGAGTACAAGGGGCATGGGATTCAGTGCATCGGCGAGTCGGGTTGCGAGAGCGACAATCAAGCGACTGAGCCCTGCCGAACTCAGGCCCGCAGCCTGGGTTGTGAGTGTATTGAGCAACGTGTCATCGTGAAGAGACTCGCCGACCACACCCCCTCCGCTTCCCATCAGCGCGACGGCGGGTTCCGTCGTGTGCTCTGCCGACACGGCATGGCTCGGAGTGGAAGACATGTCGAGTACCAGCGCGACTGAATTTTCGTCGGCGATTAACTGGTAGGGGACGTGGGCGTAGCCCGGCCCGTCCGGATTCTCGCTGGCCCAGCCCGCACCCCAGCTATTGCGGACAATGAAGTAGCCGCCTCCGGGGGCATTCGCGTCGTTGCGATAGCCGACCGCGCACAGTGCATGGCCGCCCTCCCATTCTTCCCCCGGCAAGAGTCGGCGCACGCGCCCCAGCTTCGTTGCCTGGGTCGAGCGGCTCCAAAATGCCGCGATGCGCAGCCCGATCATCACGGGTCGTCCGGCCACGATCTCTGCCCGGATGGCGTTCACATTACGTCTGTCAATGGGACGATAGCCGCCTATCCGTCGTCCGGCTGCATCGGCCATGAGAATATCAGGGTGGGGTGGCGGACCTTGGCCCACGTTAGGAGCATCGCCACCCGCGCCGCCATCACCGATCTCGTAGGCGTGGTAGCGCCAGAGGTCCTCACGACAGACCCCAACATCCACCAGTTGCCGTGCCGCCACCGCAGGTTTCGTCCCGCTCGGGTCATGCGGGATCTGGTCGTGCGCCTTGCAGCGCCAGAAGAGAAACTGCTCGGAGAGATCGGTTGGGTCACCCCGCAGGCACTGCACCATCGCCACCAAGGCGAAGGCGACGCAGGTATTCCGCTTCCCTTGATCCTGGACTGGGGGCAGCAGGTTGAGGAGGGAGGCTTCTGGCGGAAGCGGGGTGGTTGGCAGGGTAAAGGCCACCGCAGGCGCATCACGGTCGTCATCGAGGATCAGGCCAGTGGGATAGTCACGGATCGTCCCGGTTGTGAATGCGGTCGCAAGACGCGAGGCGTGCGTGGCGGCATCGAAGAGTTCCTGTATTGCCGTGGGTGTACGAGCAAGCAGCGTCCCCAGCGTCGGTATCCCGTTACGAAGCCGGGCAGTGGCGATGAACTCCTCCGCTGTCGTAATCCAGTAGGGTCGGAGTGCCTCCCGATCTGCCTCTGTGAAGGTCGGGATTTGATCGAGCGGGGTCAGATCATCCAGATGCATGGTGTGTACCTTTGATTGAAGCCGAGTGGGACAAGCCCCACAGCGGTAATGACGAGCGAGGTAATGCCAAAAATCAGGAGTCGACTCTTCATGCAGTGAACAGTGCAAGGATAGTATCGTGTAGCCTAACAGGAATGATACCGAAGTGTAAAGTACATGTCTAGGCTTCCCGTTCGCGTGCTGCTATACTAGCACTTATGGAGACTCCCGCATTGCCGATCCGACCGCCGAGGTGTCCATGAGCGACGATCTTCACGCTCGCATTGCCTTTCTCGAAGCTCAACTCGCCGCCCTGCGCGCCGAGACCCTGCCTCCCCCGTCATCCGCCCAGCGTATTGATGCCGACTCCGCGAGCGACAATATCCAGGCGAGCGCCGGACGTGATGCCTTGGTGCTGCGCGAGATTACGATTCAGCCCGGCGGCACGCTGGTTGTGGGAGGGAACCTAGCCGACTTACCTTCCGACCCCGAGGCCATCCAGGTTGCTTTGGCATCCTACCTGCGCGCCCTCTTTGATCGCTACTGCTTCCTCAACCTCCAGAGCCTCGGCGAAGGCGCACGCCAGGCGCGTGTCACGCTCCGCTCGGTGTTTATCAGCGTATGTACCGAGTACACGATCCCTGACCTGGGCGCACTGCTCGGCGAACAGGCTGATGATGCGCCGCGCCACGGCACGCGAACGACACTGAAATCTCCCGCGCAGATGAGCGATGACCTGCGCCGCTGGATGGATGAACTTCTCACGCCGGATGATCGGCAGTGGCTGGTTGCCGCCGATGCTGCGCCGCAGCCGGAATCGGGCAAAGTTGCGCCGGACGATCACCGCGTACAGGTCGTTCGCATGCTCCAGGCTCGACGTACCGCTTTGGAGTTAATCCGCCACGAGTCCGCCATCGTGCTGCTCGGCGATCCGGGTAGCGGCAAAACCACGGTGCTGCGTCACTTGGCCCTCGGATTTGCCCACGCCAGCCTGCACGCCGACGCGGTAGGCGCGGCCATCGATTCTGAACTGGCATGGAATGGCCCACTGCCCCTGCCCATCTTGGTGCAGCTTCGCCGCTTCGCCGAGGGTCTGTCTGGCCCGCCGAACAGCGCCGATCCACTGTTGCGTCATATCGAGGGCGTTCTGGCCGGAGACCGGCTCGATACCCTCGCTCGCCACGTGCTGGCCCGTCTGGAGGCCGGATCGGTGATTGTGCTGCTCGACGGCCTTGATGAAGTGGCCGATGCTACCCGACGGGCCTGGGTTAGTCAATCCGCTGCCCGCTTCCAGAGCCGCTTCCCGCAGTGCCGGATTGTCCTGACCAGTCGGATCTACGCCTACCGCGAACCGTGCCTGCTGCCGCCGCCCTTTCGCGTCGTCACCATCCAGCCCCTGGAGCAACCTGCCCAGGACGAGTTTCTGCTGCGCTGGTATCGCGCTGCCCTGCTCCAAGGCAGCGAGTTGGTCGGTGACGAGCAGGAACGCGCCGCTCAGGAGCGCAGCCGCGAGCTGATTGACGCCCTGAGTCGCCGTCCTCGTTTGCGCGAGATCGCGGCCAACCCGTTGCTGCTCACGATGATCGCCCTGGTGCATCAGCATCGCATGCGCTTGCCTCAACAGCGCGCCCGACTCTACGAGGAGTGCCTGCTCTTGCTGCTAGAGCAGTGGGAACTGCACCACGCCGATGGCGATCGGGCCGGGCTGGCGGCCGAGTTGGGCGTACCCGACCAGACCGACCGCTTGGCGCTCATCCAGCCGATTGCCTACGAGCTTCACGTCTGTGGGCGCGAGGAGGCCAGCAACCTTGAGGCCCGGCGCTGGCTACTGGAGCGCTTTCTTGACCTCGCACATGACAACGGCGAGCGGGCCAAGGCACTGATTGAGCGATTCCTTGATTTCCTCGAAGGACGCAGCGGACTGCTGATCGCCCGCGATATTAAGGATCGCTACGCCTTTCCGCATAAGACCTTCCTGGAGTATCTGGCTGCCCGCGAACTGGTCCGTGGTGAGCGCATGCTGGAGGAGATTGTCGCCCACCGCCACGCCGCCACGTGGCGTGAGGTGATCTTGCTGGTGGCGGGACACCTGGTGGCGGGCGGGCTGGTGCGCGAGGCCCGCGCAATCGCATGGGTGCTGCTAGAGGCTGACCCCGAAGGCAGCGAGGGATTCTTCCGCAGCGCAGTCCTGGCCAGCGAGATCTTGGAGGAATTGGGCGGCGTGCTGGGTCGCGAGGGACAGGCCCTGAAGGATCAGGTTGTCGCGGCCCTGGTGGCGCTGGTGCAGGGCGGCGCACTGAGCGCCCGCGAGCGGGTTGATGCCGCCTTCATGCTCGGTCGCCTGGGCGACCCGCGCCTGCTCACGCCGGAACACCCGGCCTCCTGGTGCGATGTTGCGCCCGGCCCGTTCTGGTATGGTGATGATCGCAAGGGGGATCTGAAACAGGTACGCCTCGACAATGGCTTTAAGATCGCCCGCTTTACCGTGACCAACGCCGAGTTCGCCTGTTTTATCACGGCGGGCGGATATAATCACGAACCGTGGTGGACGCCAGAGGGGTGGACGTTCCTCCAACCCGGTGGACATCCTTATGACAATCAGGAAGAGCGAATTATCGTGCCCCGGCGCTGGCATCACAGCGCATACAACGAGCCAACCCAGCCGGTCGTCGGTGTCTCATGGTACGAGGCGGCAGCCTACTGCATGTGGCTCACTGAGCGTGGCCACCAAGAGGGCTGGCTGTCAGCGGATGCCGAGATTCGCCTACCGACATCGCTGGAATGGGAGCGTGCTGCGCGTGGCGATGACAAACGCCGCTACCCCTGGGGCGATGATCCGCCCACGCCCAAGCATAGCAACTATGGTGAGACCGGAATCGGGCGGCCTTCGCCAGTGGGCTGCTTCCCACTGGGCGCGGCGGGATGCGGCACTGAGGATATGGTGGGGAATGTGTATGAATGGATGTGTTCGACCGATAAGCAGCCTGAGCGAGTACAAAAAGACTTTACACCGTACACCACTGTTTTGCTCTCTTGGAGCTACTTTGGTGGTAATTCAGAACAATTATGCTGCGGCTCTCGCAACAGGAGCATCCCGTTCAGCAGGTACGACAACAGGTCATTTCGGGTGATCTGGTCCCCGCGCTCAACATAGGTTTCTGGCTTCTGGATGCTGAATTCTGGCTTCTGTCTCCTGAATCCTCTGCCCGGAAGGGGGTCTGGGGCATAGCCCCAGCCGCGCATATTTTTTAGGGGTAGGTGTAAGGAATTTTGAGGAAGCCCTATGTCTGACATCGCCGCCAAAATCGCCGCCATCGAATCACTCCGCCCCACCATGGGCGATGTGTGGGTAGATGCGGCGATCGCTGCCCTGCGCACCGAATCCGCCGCCTCTGCGCGCCAGGAGATGCGCGCCGAGCGCATCGAGAACGCAAAGCAGATTATCACCGAACACTACCACGAGGCTCCGCCCGACCCGACCGCCACTCCGCGTGCGGCAGCGATGATCGCCTACCTGCGCCGCACCGTCGCCGAGTGCAACGCTCTGCCTCTTGGTCAGATTGACCGCACCGACGCTGCCCACACCCGCCCCCTGCTGCTTTCACACCTCTATATCGGGCTCGATACGACGGAGCAGGTTGAGCTGAGCGAAGCGGAACAGGCAGAGGTGCAGGCCAAAGAGCCGCGCCGCCCACGCGCCCCTGGCGAGCGCCAGACCCGTCCGCTGAGTGCGCTGGAGTCCTTGGCCCACGATGATCGCGGGCGCACCATGCTGCTCGGCACGCCCGGCAGCGGCAAGAGTACCTTTGTCAGTCACCTAGCCCTCTGCTTGGCGGGAACCGCCCTCTGCACACGCCAGGACGGCGAGATGCAGCCTGCGGGTGGATGGCTCGACTGTCTGCCGCGCTGGGGTCTCGGTGCGCTCCTGCCGGTACGCATCGTGCTGCGCGACCTGGCCGCGTTCGCGCCTCTGGCCAGTGCGTCACGCGGCTCGGTGCGTCTGTTGGAGGAGTTCCTCGCAACCACTCTGGCCGATGCCGGCTGCGCCGAGGCGCTGGCCGAGCTAACGGCGGCTCTGCGCGACGGCAGTGCCCTCTTGCTTCTCGACGGACTCGATGAGGTGGTCGGCTCACCCGTGCTGGAGCGGGTTGTTGAGATCATCCGTGACGCCGACCGGGGCTACCGCACGCCCATCCTGGTCACATGTCGGCCCCTTGACTACCAGGAAGAGCGGCTGCGCCAGGTGCCGGGCTTTCCTACCTTCACCCTAGCCGAGTTGGACGATGCGCAGATCCAGCGCTTTGTCGGCGACTGGTACCGCGAACTGGCGGAAAGCGGGCGTCGCCCCGCCACCCAGAGCGAGGCGGATACCCAGGCTCTCCGCGATGCGGTTGCCAGCCGACCCGAGTTGCGTGCATTAGCGGGAACACCCCTGCTGCTCACCGTGATGGCCCTCGTTCACGCCTTCCGGGGTACCCTGCCCGACGCCCGCGCTCTGCTCTACTACGAGTGTATCGAGCTGCTGCTGTTGCGCTGGCGTCAGCCGCGCGGCGAGAGTGATCTGTTAGAGCGCCTGAGTCTGCCACAGTTCCGTAGTTCCGACCTGCTGGCCCTCATGGCTCAGCTTGGCTACGAGGCCCACCTGCGCGCCGAGCGTGATGAGGGACAGACCGGTCCCGCCGATCTCGATGAGCCGATGGTGATGTCCATCCTGGCCGAGGGCTTTGCCCGTTACGACGAGCCACGCAACTATGAACTGGCCAAGTTAGTGCTGGCCGCCCTCACGCGTGGGAACGGGCTGCTGCTCAAGCGCGGGCCGAATGTGTATACCTTCGCCCACCGCACCTTCCAAGAGTTCTTGGCGGGCTACCACCTCAAGGGCCAGCGCGACTATCGCAAACTCTGCGGCGAGCGGGCAACCCAGGCCCACTGGCACGAAGTGCTGACTTTGATGGTTGGCTACCAAGTTCTCCAGGATCGTGAACTGGATAAGCCGCTGAGTTTGGTCGAGCAGTTGGTCACACGCACACCGTTGGAGCAGGCTCTGGCCGGCGAACTGCTGGTACTGATCGGCCAGGAACGCGCCGCCGCCTACGACCAGGAGTTGCTCAAAATTCCCGGCGGTCTCTGGCCGCGTGCCCGCGCCACGCTGCTGCGCCTGCTGACCAAGGGCCGCGCCCCGGAGTCCCCCGCGCCCCTACGCCACCGTGCCGGATTGGCCCTTGGGCTGCTCTGCTACGGCCCGCTGGAGAGCCTGGGCCGCCCGGCGGCCCAGGTGCCCATGCCCGACCCGCGCCTGCCTCTGGCGGTGATCGGCCTGCCCGCCCAGCGCTCGACCGGCTGGCCCAAGGCGATGGCCTATTACTGGTGCCCGATTGATGGTGGCCCATTCTGGTTCGGCGATGATAACAAGAAAGGTGAATCGCGTGAGGACGAAAACCCCCTACGCCGCGCCGCATCAGCGGTGGGCCGTGCCTTACGTGGGCAGGAGCTAAAGCAAGAGCAGGAAGGGCCGCTGCGCCAGATGCAGATCATGCAGCCCTACACGATTGCCCGCTTCCCGGTGACCAACGCCGACTACGCCCGTTTCATGGCTGCTGGCGGCTACCAGGAGCGGCGCTGGTGGACGAAGCAGGGCTGGGCCTATATCGAACCGGGTGGCATTCGCTATGGCAGGGATGAAGAGGTGCGTATCACTCGTCCGCGTTACTGGGATTCATTGCGCTATAATAGCCCCATCCAGCCCATTGTTGGGGTCTCATGGTACGAGGCCGCAGCCTACTGCATCTGGCTGACGGCGCAAGGGCATAATAATAGCTGGCTACCGAAAGATGCGGAGATCCGCCTGCCAACCTCGCTGGAATGGGAGCGCGCTGCACGGCATTCTGATCCGCGCCGCTACCCCTGGGGCGATGATGAGCCGAACCCTGAGTTGGCGAATTATGATACGACGGGGATCGGGCTACCCTCGCCGGTGGGCTGCTTCCCAACCGGGGCGGCAATGTGCGGGGCCGAGGATATGGCCGGAAATGTTTTTGAGTGGATGGCAACACCGAATAATAAGCCAGAGCAGAACTCGCCTGAAAAAGACTTTACACCTAAGGATGGAGTCTTGCTCTCTTGGAGCTACTTTAATAGTAGTTCAGAATATTTGTGCTGCGGCTCTCGCGACAGGTTCATCCCGTACTTCAGGATCGGCGGCAGGTCATTTCGGGTGATCTGGTCCCCGCGCTCAACATAGGTTTCTGGCTTCTGGATGCTGAATTCTGGCTTCTGAACTGCTGAATCCTCTGCCCGGAAGGGGGGTCTGGGGCTACGCCCCAGCCGCGTATATTTTTGGAGATGAGTGTAAAGAGTTTCTGGAGTGATATGGCCGGATGGAGCCTATGCCAACGACCTACCGCCATCTCTACGCGCAAATCTACCGCTTTGAGCACCTGCTCGCGGCCTACCGACGGGCGCGGCGCGGCAAGCGCTCGCGCCCGGATGTGGCGGCGTTCGAGTTCCGCTACGAAGATGATTTGCTCCGGCTCAGTGAGGAGCTACGTGATGGGACGTACCAGCCAGGCACATACCGCCGATTCACCGTTACCGAGAACGGCAAGCGCCGGGTGATCAGCGCCGCTCCGTTTCGCGACCGAGTCGTCCACCACGCCCTCTGCCACATAACCGATAGCCGATAGCCGATAGCCGACAAGCGCCCCTATGAGTGTATTCGAACAGCAGTTGATGGAGCGATTGGAAGGCTATGCGCTACGCATTATCGCTGTATATAGTGCCTTGCCAGATTATCCCACACAGGGTCACCAAGTCGCACAAGTATTAGGCAAACAACTTCTGCGTTCGGGTACCTCTGTAGGCGCAAACTTTGCTGAAGCAACCCGCACGCACAGTCTAGCTGACAAAGCGGCAAAGCAGCAGATTTGTATCAAGGAGTTGGAGGAAAGCGCCTATTGGTTGCGATTACTCAGCAAGGCTGGCCTGCATGCAGTCTCACGGCTGGAGCCGTTGCTGTTGGAAACAAGCGAACTAACGGCAATCTTTGTGTCCAGCGTCAGAAAATTACAGCGGGAGCTATGATATAGCAATCCTCTTGGGGTTGTTGCGGGGAGTCGAGGCTTGAGCCGGATAAGGCCGCCTAAAGGCTCGACTCCTTTTCATAATCAGTTCAGGATTGCTATATGCCCGCTATCGGTTATCGGTTATCGGTTATCGGCTATGATCGTGAAGGGCGTGCCCAGGTGGTGCCGGTTGAGACGGGGCTGCCCTTCCTGGGCTGGCACGTCTACCCCTACCGGCTGCGCCTAAAGCGGCGCAACGTACTGGCCTTCGCCCGGCGCTACCGGCGCATGCGCGCCCGCTACGCCGCCGGTCGCTGCACCCTTGACGAGATCAAGACCCGCATCCAGGGCTGGCTCGGCCACGCCCGTCAGGGCCACACCCTGGCCCTGCGCCGCTCCCTGCTGAGGAAGCTGCTGCCCAAACAGCGACGTGCAGTGCAACCACGGCTCCCTCTCCCGCCACAGCGGAAGAGGGAGCCAGGGGGTGAAGGTCAATGACCACTGCGCGTCAATCACCGATCTTTGTCCGCACCTACGATCTGCTCCAATGGCTATTGCCACACACCAGCGGATGGCCGCGCATCTATCGCTTCACCCTCACCCAGGAGCTTGTGCGGGCGGCGCTACGCTTCCAAGAGCGTATCCTGGAAGCATCGCTCACCAGCGAAACGGCCAAGCGACTGGAACAGGCCGATGTCGAGCTACAGAAGGTGCGGCTCTACCTGCGGCTGGGCTATGATCTCCACCTTCTCTCTCCCAGTCAGTATGCCCACGCCGCTGAACTGATCGGCCATGTCGGGCGACTGCTGGGCGCGTGGCGCAGCAAGGGCGGCGTCGCGCCATCGTAGGCAACCCCAAACGGGGTTGTGGGCCGCTCCGTGACCGCCGTGTGCGGGCCAGCCATTGAGTAGGGGCTGGCAAGCTGCGGCTCTCGCAACAGGAACAACCCGAACAACAGGAACAACAACAGGTCATTTCGGGTGATCTGGTCCATCGCGCCCGCACGGGCCGGCCAGCAATCCGCCCGGCCCACGGGCCGGCGGCGCGGCCCCAATGAGCGCGAGCGCGGGGTCTGGCCCCGCCGGGATACCCCGGCGAAAGCGCGAGTCCCGGCTCGGCCCAGTAACGCCAAACGGCGCGACCATCCGAGCCGGGGCGCAGATATTGAGGGTGTAGGCAGCATTCCAATCGCATCCCTCGCCCGCTAAGGCGGGCGAGGGAGCCAGGGGTGAGGGCACCATGTCCGACATCGCCACAAAGATTGCCCAGCTAGAGGCGCTCCGCCCCACCTTCGGTGCTGCCTGGGTAGACGAGCAGATTGCCGCCTTGCACGCCAAAGGCGCGGTTCAGGAGATTTCCGGCGTTCGCCAGGAAGTGCGCGGCGAGGAAGTGTCGAACATCCGCCAAGTGATCGCCGCAAACTACTACGAAGCCCCGCCCGACGAGCAACACGCCCGATCTGAACAGGGCATGATCGGCTACCTGTGCGCCCTGCGCCACGGATGCAACACTGTGCAGCTTGGCCGGATCGACCCGCGCGACGGTCGCCACCACGCCGAGATGCGCCTGGAGCAGGTCTACATTGGCCTGAACACCGAGCGTCAGGCTGATATGCAGCGTGAACAGCCTGGGGACAAGACACGCGCAGTGCCGGTGCTAGAGGCTATCGGCCAACCCCACCCCGCTCGCCTGATGCTTCTCGGCGGCCCAGGAAGCGGCAAGAGTACCTTCGTCAACCACTTAGCCCTCTGTCTGGCCGGGGCATGCCTGGGCGAACGCGATCCGAGTGAATCTGAACGTGGCGCAGCCCTGCTGTCTCGCCTCGCCCCGCACTGGAGCCACGGCGCGCTGCTGCCCATCCGCGTGGTATTGCGCGAACTGGCTGTTTTTCCGCCGCTGCGTAACGCATCGAACGGCAGCCTCGCCCTGCTGCACGCATTTCTCGGCCACGCCATCGCGCCCCACGCCGAGGCTCTGAATCTGCTCATCGAGGCTCTAGCTGCCGGACGCGCTCTGCTGCTCTTCGATGGACTTGACGAGGTTGAGGCCGGGCGCATCCTAGTGAACATCACCGAGTGTATCTCGGCGGTGGCCGGCATCTACACCCGCAGCCCAGTACTCGTCACCTGCCGCGTACTCGATTATCAGGCCAACCCGCAGCGCCAGATCCCCGGCTTTCAGACCGAATCCCTCGCACCCCTCGACGACGTCCAGATCAACGCCTTTGTTGATGCATGGCATGCGGAGATTGCCACCACCGGTCGGACGATGCTGGGCAGCGCCGAGGGGTTGCGCCAGGCCCTTTCCGCCAGCGCCGACCTACGCGCTATGGCCCGCCAGCCCTTGCTGCTGACCATGATGGCGGTCGTCCACGCCGGCAAAGGTCGGCTGCCCGACGCCCGCGCCCTGCTCTACAGCGAGTGTATCGAGCTGCTGCTGCTGCGCTGGCGCAAAGAGCCCGACGAGCCCGACCTCCTAGCCCAGTTGGGCCTGCCCGACTTCAAGGAGTCTGACCTGATCAAGGTCATGGCCCGCATCGGCTTCGCGGCGCATAACCGGTCGGCCCAGCAGCCCGAAAAGTCCGATCACCCGGCCGACCTCAGCCGCACTGCGGTGCGCGACGAACTTGATGCGGCCTTCACCTACTACCAGCCCGACGAGGAACGCCGAGCGGCACTGGTGGTGCGCCTGCTCAACGCAATCGCCACCCGCAACGGACTGCTGCTCAAGCAAAGCAGCGAGGGCGGCGAGGTCTACACGTTTCCTCACCGCAGCTTCCAGGAGTTCATGGCTGGCTACCATATTGGCCTCCAGGACGACTACGACCGGCTGGTTGATGAGCGGGCCAGTCAGGTGATCTGGCACGAGTCCCTGCGCCTGATGGTGAGCTACCAGGCTCTAACCCAGGCTCCGCTCGGGCCGACGCTCCAGGTGATCCGCGACCTGCTTGGAAACGACGCTGCGCTGGTGAAAACCCTGGCCGGTGAGCTGTTGTCCCTGGTGGGCTATGCTCGTGCCGCCGGCTACCGCGACCGCTGGGCTGGCCCACGTGGCTGGTGGGCCGATGCCTGCGTTACCCTGCGCACGGTGTCCACCGCAGCCAGCGATCTTGCCGACGCGCCGCTGCGCGCCCGTGCCGGCATGGCCCTCGGCCAGATCTGCTATGGCCCGGTCGAGACCCTAACGGTGCCTGGTACGACGCCAAATGCTCCCGACCCACGCCTGCTCGATCTCAAAACGGGCAACTCGCCCAACGGGCGCTACTGGTGCCCAGTTGAGCCGGGGCCGTTCTGGTATGGCGATGATCGCAAGGGCGAGCTTCAACAGAAGACCCTTGACGATGGATTCAAGATCGCCCACTTCACTGTGACCAACGCCGAGTACGCCCGTTTCATCGCCGCAGACGGCTACCGCCGCCAGGAGTGGTGGACACCCGAGGGTTGGAAGTTCCTCCAGCCAGGAGGCCATCCCTATGATGATCAGGAGCAACTCATTACACTTCCGCGCTTCTGGGGCGACCCCGATCTCAACAGCCCGCTCCAGCCGGTTGTCGGCGTCTCCTGGTACGAAGCGGCAGCCTACTGCATGTGGCTGACTGAACAGGGGCACCAGGATGGGTGGCTGCCGAAAGATGCTGAGATCAGGCTACCGACATCCCTAGAGTGGGAGCGCGCTGCACGGCATACGGACAAACGCCATTACCCATGGGGCGATGACGAGCCAACAGCGGAGCGGGCAAATTATGATGGGTCGGCAATTGACACAACCGCGCCCATCGGCTGCTTTCCAATCGGCGCTGCAGTATGCGGAGCCGAGGATATGGTAGGGAATGTCTGTGAGTGGATGTGTTCGGCTGACGAGCAGCCTGAGCGAGTACAAAAAGACTTTACACCTGATACCGGAGTTTTGCTCTCTCGGAGCTACTTTAGTAGTGATTTAGAACAATTATGCTGCGGCTCTCGCGACAGGAACATCCCGAGCGGCGGGAGCGTCGGCAGGTCATTTCGGGTGATCTGGTCCCCGCGCTCAACATAGTTTTCTGGCTTCTGGATGCTGAATTCTGGCTTCTGTCTCCTGAATCCTTTGTCCGGAAGGGGGGTCTGGGGCTACGCCCCAGCCGCGCATATTTTTTGGAGATGAGTGTAAAGAGTTATTAGCTCGGAGGACATTATGGCCGATCTGATCCAACGCCTGAAAGCATACCTCGACGCACCGACGACCCTCCCGTTAACCCAGGCGGTACCCCTGGGCGCGATGGCGGGCATCAGCGCTGCTGTGATCGCCGCCGTAATCGGCATGCCCGCCTTTTCCTCCAGCGGCCTCGGCATCATCTTCGGCGGGCTGGCAGTCAACTTTACCTCGTCCCTGATTGACAAGATTGTCCATGCTGGCAGCGAGCGTGAGCGAGTCACGGTAATTGAACAGGGCCTTAAGGACGGCGACAAAGATGTGCAGACCCTGGTGGTCGGGGCGCTCACCCATGCGGGGCCGGAGGTAGCTGCCGCCCTGCCCTCCACCGACCGCGACGAACTGATCACCGCCATCGAACAGGCCATGCGCACCGCCGGCGGCCCGCTCTCCGTCATCGCCGGGCGCTACGCCGCCGCTCTGCGAAACCCGTCCGCCGACTGGGCCGCGCTCCAGCGCGAGGCACATGAGGAAGCGGCGACCGTCATCCAGGAGATCCACGGTGTCGATCTTGTCGAGGACGCAAAGCAGGAAGCGCGTGACATTGATGGCGGGGTGAGAGAGATAGTCTCGGCAAAGACCGTCCGGAGAGTCTCGCAAGTGGCGATCGGTGTGCGCGGAACAAAGCCGACATCTCCTGTTTCCACTCGCCCCTGTTCCACATGTGGCGTCGCTGTGCCCGTAGGCGCGGCGGCGTGCCCGAGCTGCGGGTTCCGTCTGGGCACCACCGCGCCTGTAGCAGATCCACCTCCCGCCGATCCGGTCGCGCTTACGATCACCCTCACGCCGACAACCACAGGTGCCACCATGATGTGGGAGGGAGCCATGATCGGCACCCGCACCAGCACCTTTATCAGCCCGTTTCGCGGCCCCGACCTTGATCTGATCCTGAAGGTGCTGGATGTACTCCAGTACCCCTCGACCGGATTCACCGCCGCCGAGGCAGATCGCTTTACCGCCATCGGTATTCCGTATCATAACGGCATCCTCACCCATGAGGCTGCACTCGTGATCGGCCAGATACTCTTTCGCGCCCTCACCGCCGATGGCGAAGCAGCCATCGCCCTCGCCAGCCTGCGCGACCGGGCGACCATTGCGGGGCTACCCTTCCAGATCGGGATGCACTTCCCGCGTGAGGCAGTGGCACTGGCAGCACTTCCCTGGGAACTGCTCTGGGACCCGACCGATCCGAACCCGCTGCTGCTCAGCCGTGGCCCGACCGGAAGCCTGACCCGTCACCTCAACATTGCCCAGCCGACCCCACCGCCACGACACGATGGCGCACCGCTGCGCATACTCGCAATCGCGCCGCAGGCCAACCTGCCCGCCGACATGCATGCCACCGAGCGCGCCGCCCGTATGGCTGCATGGCAGCCACTGATCGCCCGTGGTGCCGTCGAGGTACTCCCCGATGTCAGTCCGGCCACCCGCGTGGCAGTCTCAGATGCGTTGCGCCATAACGCTCCCATTGACGTACTCCACTTCATTGGTCATGGACGCTTTGATGCGGGCAAGGGCTACCTGGGGCTTGACAAAACCAATGGACAGATTGACCCAACCCCCATTGACGAGCTCGCCGGAGCCTTCGCGTCAGCCAGGGTGCAACTGGCGGTACTCACCGCCTGTCAAGGCGCAATGGTCGGTGCTACCCCCACGGCAGCCGGTCTCTTGAGCGGTGTGGCTCCAACCCTCATCCACGCCGGCGTGCCGTTGGTTGTCGCCATGCAGTTCACCGTACGTCAGGCCGCAGCGAACCGCGCAACCGGCGTGATCTACGAACGGCTAGCCGCTGGCGACAGCCTCCAGGCTGCCGTGGCCGCCGCCCGCCTTGACCTGCGCACGACTGAGAGAGGGACGGATTATGCCGCCTGGTACGTACCGACGCTATTCATGCGCTGGGCTGGCGAGGTGCCAGCGCGACTGCGATGATGGTGGTCAGGGTCTTGAGCCAGCGCACCTCTGAACGGCGTCCCCGCCATTGCTGAGGCAGTGGAACACACGAGCGGGAGCGGGGACGTGTCGGTACGAGAGCGTGGTGAGACTCCTGGGAGGGGCACCCGCATTGCAGTTCACTGCCCGATCCAGGACGGCGCATCAGGTTCACGGCGCATCCTCATGTGGCGCGGAGAGATTCACTTATCCGATCCACTTCCCCCGCCACACCCCCATGTGGAACGGATATGATGCGCTTTATCCACCCTCGTGATACCCTCATTTGGATCGGATGTAAACCACCACCCGCCTAAAGGCGGGGGCTTTGCTCTGGCGCTACCGACGAGTCGGCATCCGAGCAGTACGGCACGTTTACGGGTGCCCTACCGGGCGAACCCGGCAGCGAGTGCATATGCCGACGCATACGACCCT
>CAIXLU010000429.1 GCA_903920315.1 uncultured Oscillochloris sp. | reverse complement strand
GGGGGGGAACCAACCAATGCATTGTCCCCCCCCGCTTGCGGGGGGGCTAGGGGGGGTGATTCAAACTACAACTGTAGTACCTAGGACATACCCAGCTTCAGATTCGGCGTCACATCCAGATCCCACCCGCTCTGCGCCCCGGCCTGGAAACGATAGAAGGCGGCGGCGGCAACCATCGCGGCATTGTCGGTGCAGAGGGCAATGGGCGGAAAGCGCACGGGCACCGCAGCGCGGCGGGACAACTCGGCGCGCAGGCGGGTGTTGGCGGCAACCCCACCAGCCAGGATGATCGCCGTGGCCCCGTGCTGGCGGGCGGCGTCAACCGTTTTGGTCGAGAGTACGTCTACCACCGACTCCTGGAAGGCGTGGGCAATCTGGGAGACCCAAACAGCATCGAGAGCGGGCGGCGGACTAGGGGCCGAGGGCTGAGACCCCGACACCGGGCGGTCGGTCTTCGGTTTGGCATCCAGCTTCGGCATACGCAACTCGCGCTCCTGGCGCTCTTGTACCTTATGGAGCACGGCAGTCTTCAGACCGCTGAACGAGAAATCGTAGCTATCGCGCAGCCAAGCGCGGGGCAGCGCACCGGCGGGTTGGGCATTCTGGGCAGCCTGCTGAATCGCCGGGCCACCGGGGTAGCCCAGGCCGAGGATGCGGGCCACCTTGTCGAATGCCTCGCCCACCGCGTCGTCACGGGTCTGACCGAGGATCGTGTAGTCGCCGTGATCACGCAGCAGGGCCAGCAACGTATGGCCTCCAGAGACCACCAGGGCGACGAGAGGGAACTCGGGGGCGGGGAGGGAGGGGCCGGGGATCGGGGGCCAGGGGCCAGGGGCCGGGGGCCGGCCTCCTGTCCCCGGCTCCCGGCCCCCTGTATCCAGCCAACTTGCGTAAATATGTGATTCCAGGTGGTTCACGCCCACAAAGGGCAGTCCGCGCTGCCACGCGATGGCCTTGGCAGCGTTGAGTCCGGTGAGCAAGGCACCGCTGAGTCCGGGGCCATGAGTGGCCGCCACAGCATGAATATCGGCCCAGCCGCCGGGCAGTGCGGCCAACGCCTCACGCACTACGGGAACCAAACTAATAATGTGCTGACGCGAGGCGACCTCGGGCACCACGCCGCCGTAGCGGCTGTGCATGTCCATCTGCGAGGCGACGACATTGGAGAGGATGGTGCGCCCGTCACGCACCACCGCCGCCGCCGTCTCGTCACAGGATGTCTCCAGGGCCAGGATGGTGAAGCCTTCCGGCAGTGTTGTCATAGGTTTAGTATACGCTATACGCTTTAGATTTTAGATTTTAGATTTTAGATTTTAGATTTTAGATTGCAGATTGCAGATTGCAGATTGCAGATGTGCCTCAACAGGACGAGCTACATGTATCCAAACTGTCAAGTACCTGCGAACCTTGTGCGGTGCAGATGACTGCGTCCAATCTGCAATCTAAAATCTAAAATCTAAAATGTAAGCGCTGCGAGCGCAACCACCTCGCCGATCTCGCAGAGCGCGCCGTAGGTGTCGCCGGTGAGACCGCCCAGGTCGCGCACCCACCAGCGGATGAGCAGATGTGACCCCGCCAAGACAAGCAGGGCGGCGATCAGGCCGGATAATCCGGCGACGATGATGGCGAAGGAGAGGGCGAAAACGCTGGCGAGCCAGAAGTCAGGCCGACGCACTTGGGCGTTGAAGCTGCGCCCCAGTCCACCCTCGCGGGCCGGGGGGAACCAGAAGATCGCGTAGCAGTTGGCCCAGCGACCCAGGACGGGGGCCACCAAGACGGATTGCCACCAATTCGGCCCGGCCCCGGCCAGGAAAGCGAATTTGAGCAGCAGCACCGCAATTAGGGCGATGGCCCCCATCGCACCGATCCGGCTGTCGCGCATGATCTCCAGCTTACGCTCGCGGGTGCGCCAGCTCATCACGCCATCGCAGGTGTCGCTCAAACCGTCGAGGTGCAGGCCGCTGGTAATGATCCCCCAGGCGACCACAACAAGCGCAGCGCGGGCCATAGCCCCCCAGCCCAGGTCGCCCAACCAGCCAACAGGCAGCAGCAGGGCACCAATGATCGCGCCAGCCGCTGGAAACCACGGGATGGAGGCAACCATGCCAGCCTCGCTCGCGGGCGGGAGCCAGGGCTGCGGGATGATTGTCAGGAAGCGTAATGCCTCGCCGATGCTGGTGATCGGCCCCCAGAGGCCCCATTGCGGTGCGCCGCCGTTCTGTTGATCGCTCATAGCGACTCATTTTCTCTCTTCGCGCCTTTGCGTCAAACGTATGTATGGTTTAACGCAAAGACGCGAAGGCGCGAAGGTTCTCGCTTTGCTCGTCGTGTTGCATATGGTCATTTAGAGGGACGCGGCACCTCGTTAACCATGCGGATGATCGCCCCAGTCGGGTAGACATCAAGACAGGTGAGGCTACCGAGATCGATCCGCCAATGCCAATGATCCTGAGGAGGCAGACCGAGGCTGGCGCAGAGGATAAGCTGGATGGGTGTGGCGTGGCTAGCGATGAGGATGCGCCCGCCGGAATGTTCGCGCAGCAGAGCATGCCACGCCGCACTGATGCGGGTGTTGGCCTCGACGAGACTCTCACCGCCCTCGGCCTTGCCATTGATGCTGGCAGCCCAGCGCGCCCGAACTTCAGCGGGGTACTGGGCGCACACCTCGGCATAGGTAAGACCCTCCCAACAGCCGTGATCTACCTCGGCCCAGGCCGCATCCTCGCGCAAAATGACACTCTGGCGACCCTGCATAATAGCCTCGGCGGCCAGACGGGTACGCTCACGCGGGCTGGTGATGATTAGGCCGAAGGGGATGGTACGCAAGCGTGCGGCCAGGGCGGCAACCTGACGCTGGCCGTAGCCAGTAAGCGGACTGTCGCTGTGGCTCTGGTAGCGCCGTTCACGGTTGGCATAGGTTTGCCCGTGGCGAACGAGCCAGACGCTAGTACGCATTGGCGTTTCTTTCAGATCTGAAAATCGCAATATAACCTGGGAGCGCGGGCGTCCCGCCCACGCTCCCAGCGCCATGCAACTTAACCTAGAACTTATTCGCGCTAAGGGAAGTAGATCTTCTTAATCATCCCATCCTGGCACCATGTCACCCTGAGCGAAGCGAAGGGTCTGTCAGGAAGCCGGGAGAGATGCTTCGCTTCGCTCAGCATGACATGGTGCCAGGATGCTCAAGAATTTCCATGTCCCTAACACATCACTTCACGATGACGGGCAGGTAGATACCACGCGGTGTGGGTGTTGGAGTGTTGGTGGGTGTCCTTGTGAAAGTCGGGGTGTTGGTAGGTGTCTTCGTGAAGGTTGGGGTACTGAGTGTGCCGGTCGGTGTATTGGTTGGGGTATTCGTTATGGTTGGAGTGTAGGTAGTGGTTGGAGTATTGCTTTTGGTTGGGGTATTCGTAATGGTCGGAGTGTTGGTTTTAGTTGATGTATTGGTCGGCGTATTCGTCTTGGTTGGGGTGTTGGTTTTAGTCGGGGTATTCGTGTTCGTGTTAGTCGGAGTACTGGTTGCGGCCGCAGTTACGACTGTCCAGCCAATATCTTGCAAGAGTCCGCGCACAACATCCCCCGGATCGTGGATTGACTGGCCTGGAGAGAGTGAGTAGGTCATCAGCGCATTGGTCGTACCGTTGAAGGTCTCGTCCAGATGAGAATAGCTCGATCCTGCTCTCCAAGTTGCTGGCGCGTACAGCCGCACATCTGCGTTGCCGTTCGCCGCACGCGCGTTGGGGCCGGTAAAGTAGACAGGGCTTGTTTTAAGGGCAGTACCCAGGGCGACTGATGGGTTGGCATAGCTCGCGAGAGCCTTGCCGACACTGTCC
>CAIXLU010000428.1 GCA_903920315.1 uncultured Oscillochloris sp. | reverse complement strand
TGCCCCGAATTGTGCCTTCGCACACGGACAGTATAGCACACGAACGTGGTGCCCCACGCCGCTGCAAGCGGCGCGGAGGCGAACACCTACCAGGGATAGAGGCCGCACAAGCCTCATTCCTCCCACCCGTAAACGGGCGGGAGGAATGAGGCTACTTCTATGAACCTTCCTCCCACGCCCCTACTTGCGGGCGATCAGATCGACAACATCGGCTAAGGATCGGGCAGGCACGAGAGTACTTCCGTTGGGCGGACTTACCTGTGAGACGGAGGGCAGCACCGCGTGGTGAAAGCCGAGCTTGACCGCCTCGCTGATCCGTCGGTCAATCTGGCTGACGCTACGGAGTTCGCCAGAGAGTCCTACTTCGCCAAGGAGTACCATATCGGCGGCGATGGGCTGGTTGCGAAAGGATGACGTGATCGCTATCGCAACAGCGAGGTCGGCGGCGGGTTCGCTGATCCGCAGGCCACCAACGATGTTGACATAAATATCTTGGTTGAACAGTGGCATGCCGACGCGCTTGGTGAGGACGGCCACCAGCATCAGCAGGCGATTCATATCAAAGCCGTTGGTGGTACGGCGGGGTTGGGGGTTGCTGGTGTTTGAGGTGAGGGCTTGCACCTCCACCAGCAGCGGGCGTGTCCCCTCCATCGTCACGGCTACGGACGATCCGGGCGTACCCGCACTGCGCTCGGCGAGGAAGACGGCGGAGGGGTTCGACACCTCACGCATGCCATCGCCCTGCATCTCGAAGACGCCGACCTCGTTGGTTGATCCGAAGCGGTTCTTCACCCCGCGCAGCAGCCGATACTGGTGGAAGCGGTCGCCCTCAAGGTAGAGCACCACATCCACAATATGCTCAAGGACACGCGGGCCAGCGATGGTTCCCTCTTTTGTCACGTGGCCCACCAGGAAGACCGGGATGTGCAACTCTTTGGCCATCCGCATCAGGCGCAGGGCACCCTCGCGCACCTGCGAGACACTGCCGGCGGCACTGGTTAACTCTTCGAGGTAGACCGTCTGGATCGAGTCAATGATCACCAGCTTGGGGCGCAGTTCGCGGATCTGCTCAAGGATGGTGTCGAGAGAATTTTCGGAGAAGACGTAGAGGTCGTCGGCAGTCATCCCGAGGCGCTCGGCGCGCAGCTTGATCTGCTGGGCCGACTCCTCGGCGCTCACGTAGAGGGCCGGGCCGACATCAGCGGCAAACTGGGCGGCCACCTGCGAGAGCAGTGTGCTCTTGCCAACTCCTGGATCCCCGCCGATCAGCACCACGGAGCCAGGGACGAGACCCCCGCCTAGGACACGGGTAAACTCTTCGCCAAGGATGGGGAGGCGCTGAAATCCACCGACGGAGACATCACGCAGACGCAGGGGGCGGGCACCAACAACCGATCCCTCACGCACCTTGCCGCTGGGCTGTTTCGCCTCGACCTGCTCGACAAAGCTATCCCATGTGTCGCAGTCAGGACATTTACCCATCCAGCGGCTCTGTTGAGCGCCGCACTGCTGGCAGACGAAGATGGTGCGTGACTTTGCCATGGGGCGTATTATACCACCCAGAGGAGGGGGGAACGCGCAACGCACCTACGCCTCAACAACCCTGATGCCGTCGTGGTTTGGCGTGCGTGCGGGTATCCATAGTCCCTTAACAAAACCACGGACAAGCCAGATAACCCGTCCGAGAACAGGTGGAACCTGTCGGCGTCGCAGATTCTCGATGATTGGCACGATCACCATCGCGATAAACATGGCGATGTAGGAGGAGATCGCTCGCCACTGGCCGCTGCGGATCAGTCGGCCATAGGCCGCTCCTGCCGAGTACATCGCGCCGCGCATAAGCGCACGATTTTCCTCGAAGGTGCGAAATCCGTGATGAATGACACGGACATGGTTGATCCGACAGATCTGGTGATCTGCGGCGAGGGCACGTAGGGTGAAATCAATATCGTCACCATTGCGAAACAGCCCGCCGGGGCCAAAGAGGGTATCGAATCCGCCGATTTCCTCAGCAACAGAGCGTCTGATCGCCATACCTGCCCCAATCCCGATATTGACGCCGTCGCATGTCTGCCAGTGGGCCAGATCTTCGATCAGGAGCGGGTGTGCGCTCAGGCTGACTGGTACAAATCCCGCACGACGATCATAGGGGCCAGCGACAACATCGCAGAAAACGATGCCAACTCGGGGGTGCTGGAGGAACGGCGCAGCCATTTGGGCGATCCAGTTTGGCGGCACCTCACAATCATCGTCGGTCATGATCACGAGATCATTGTGGCTGAGCGCAAGGCCAATATTTCTGGCGATGCTGAGACCACAGGTATTCGTATTGACATAACGTATACGTGAATCGTGCGACAGCGCGCCGATGGCCTGTGCCGTATGCGTATTCGTGCTCTGATCGACGATAAGCAGTTCGAAGTTGGTGTGGGTATTGACCAGCACGCTCCTGATCGTCGCCAGAATCGCCGCGCCACGGTTACGGGTGCAGATCAATACAGTCACACGTGGCTGATCGGTGATAGGGACGGACTGTGTGTTTTTTGCTAGATCTGGACTCATTGTCGGTTTTTTTTCTACGTATCAGGAGGGTGCCAACACCTTGGGTATGTCAATAAACTCCCGCGTATGCGAGGTTGGTGGTGCGCATAAACCTTCTACCAGACCACGGATGAGCCAGAAGGCGCGCCCTAGCTTACGTGGAAGTTGTGAGTGTATGAGATCGTTCAGTGCGGGCACAACCACCACTGCAATGAAGGTTGCGACGTAGTAGCGCAGGCAGATCCAGTAGCCGCGCCGCAGCAGCTGGCCGTAGACCGCCCCGATCCCGAACAGGCTTCTGTGGGTGAGCTGACGGCCATCAGCGTATGTGCGGAAGCCGTAATGGATGACACCCACGACTGTCGTGCGGTAAATCTGGTAGCCTGCCGCCAGGGCGTGGAGGCTGAAATCCAGATCTTCGGCGCTATGGAAATGGGCACCGGGGCCGAAGCGGATGTCGAACCCGCCGATCGCCTTGGCGACAGATCGCCGGATCGCCATGCCGGCCCCGATCCCAATGTTGACGCCATCGCAGGTCTGCCAGTGGGCCAGATCCTCGATCAGCAGCGGGTGTGATCTCCGACTGATCGGGATGAACCCCGTAAGGCTGTCATGCGGGCCTGCGGCAACATTGCAGAAGACAATGCCGACCTGGGGGTGGTATAGAAAGGGGGCGACCATCTTGGCGATCCAGTCCGGCGGCACCTCGCAGTCGTCGTCGGTCATGATCACAATCTCTGTCGTGGTGAGCGAGAGACCGATGTTGATCGCCCAGCTCTTCCCGCAGGTATTGGTGTGAATATACCGTAGGTGTCGGTCGCCACAAAACTGGGCGACTGCGTGAGCGGTGCGCTGATCGCTGCTCTGATCGATGATCAGCAGCTTGAAGTTAGCGTATGTGTTGGCCAGCACGCTGCTGATCGTTGCCCGTACTGAGTCGCCACGATTACAAGTGCAGATCAAGACTGTGATCGCTGGCATCTCCTGGTGGACTCTGGGAGAAGGCTCTTTGTAGAGGTCGGATCTCAGGTGATGAGTACTGAGTATTGATGCCGATGGCAGTGCGACCACGATGTTATATACCATAGCTCCTTCTTCGCGTTGCAATCAACAGTTGTACTTGGCGCTGCTGGGCATCTCACCAGCCGTGACCCACGTCGCAAGCGGCGGATGGATCATAGGTGCGATCCCAAGTGCCAGCGGTTTCGTCATTTGCCACTGGCGCAGTGCGTCCGCTAGGTGCGCGCCCCGCAGCGGCTCGGCCCCCGGCGGCGCGGGGATCTGGCCAACAGGGGTTCCTCTGTAGCGCAGCTCGACGCTATCCGGGCGCTCTTGGTCAAGGCGACAAGCGCAAGCGGCGAGGCCCTCACTTAGCTCCAGGCTGCCTAGTTTGAGGTGGCGCTCGCGGGCGGCCCGCTCCCCAGCCGCGACATAGGCGGCGATCTCCTCTTGCCCACCGAGTTGCTCAGCAACGCCACGGATGTACCAGTACGTCTTGATGCCATTAATGAGTCGCCACCAGTATGCGTGAAGTAGCCGCCGCTCATAGCTCTCGACCTGAGACTGAAGCGCCATAACGAGCCGGTCGCCGAGGATGGGCCAGTTCAGGGCCAGGCGCTGAAGCAAGCGGTTCCGCCTCGACTGGGATGGGCTAAGTATTGAGGCGACCTTTAGTGCGGGCCGCAGTTCGGGGTGAAGCGTGCCCATGATGACGTCGTTACGCGCTTCCTCGCGTATGCGGCGCAGCACGCGCTGAATGCTGCACTGGGAGTCACGGTGGTCGCCAACGGCATCGGCGGCGTAGGCGAACTGTGCCCCGGCTTTGAGCGCGCGGACGCCAAACTCATAGTCTTTGACGCCATAGCCCCTGAAGATCGTATCGAAGCCACCCATACGAGCGTACAATGCCGAGGGGATAGAGAAGTTGCCGGCGGCGAGATCCTCGAAGGTAAAGCGGTGGCCGGAGCGGCTCATAGCGTGGAACCGGTCGCTCCACCATGTG
This sequence comes from uncultured Oscillochloris sp., assembly GCA_903920315.1. Classification (GTDB taxonomy): domain Bacteria; phylum Chloroflexota; class Chloroflexia; order Chloroflexales; family Chloroflexaceae; genus Oscillochloris. The sequence goes on along the minus strand of CAIXLU010000428.1, from coordinate 20,322 downwards.
CGTGCATAGATCTGGTCGAGACTCGGTCGACCGGGCAGGTTCAGCAGGTATGGTCCGAGGACCAGTCGCTCGTCTGGCCCCTGTTGCGCCCGCAGGTGCGCCGCGACAAACCCGGGCACCGCGACGACATCGTCGTCGAAGGAGATCAGCAGTGGAGCGCGCGCCTCTGCCGCACCCCAATTGCGGGCGTACGAGACCCCACGAGCTGGCTGCTCAAGTAGGCGCAGCGTGTAGGGCACGCGCAGCGCCCGCACCATATCAGCGCTCCCATCGGTGCCACCATCCACCACCACCAGCACCTCCAGTTCATCCGGGGGGATAGTCTGGTGCGCAAGTGCCATCAGGGTTTGTTGGAGCGCCGGACGGCGGTTGCGGGTTGGGATGACGATCGAGACCGTGGGAGTCGTCATAGCTCACCTCCCTGCTGGCGCATCTGGTGGCGGGCTGCCAGATACGCTCCTGGTCCTTCAAGATAGCCTCGTAGCCACGCCAGCATCATTGGTGCAAGGAGCGTCCCCCGCTGGCGGTCGAGGCCATCGATCAGGCGCGGCAGGGCATAGGTCAGGAGGATCTTAGTTATAGAGCCTAAAGCCCGACCCTCATGCCAGACGAGCAGCTGATGCAGCGTGCGCGCAGAGTGGCCCATACCGTAGCCTTGTGCTACTGTCATCAACTCTGCCATAGTGGCCCTGTGCCGATGCCAGATCAGCGCCGCCGGCTCGTAGACAATCCGGTAGCCCCAGGTGACAGCCTGGCTAAACCACAGCCCCGCCTCACCACTGCGCACCTCACTGCTAACACCAAAGGCTGTGCTGAACGGGCCAATCTCGTGCCACGCACTACGACGAATGGCCATATTGTTGCCCGAGCCTATCGCGTCAGCGCGTAGTGGATCGTACCAGCGGTCGTAGAACTCACGCCGCTCGAAGACCCGACCGGACGACATCCAGCGTTCAAAGGCAAGCTGGGCCTCCGTCTCAAGCTCTAGCGGCATCGTCAGCCCGGTGACGCATGCCACGAGCGGGTCGTCGAGGCCGCGCGCAAGCGCCCGCAGCCAGCCGCTGTCGACCACCGCATCGTCGTCGGTAAATGCGACAATCGCGCCGTGGGCCTCGCGCATAGCCAGGTTCCGCGCCACCGACATGCCGGGTCGATCCGCACGCAGGTAGCGCAGGCGGGGAAAGGTCGCCACCAGATCGCGGGTGCGCTGGTCGGATGGAGCGCTGTCGATCACCAGCAACTCCTGGCCGTCGTCAGGTAAAGCCATCAGGCTTTCCAGGCAGCGCCGCAGGTCGTCGGGGCGATTGCGGGTACACACAACGACACTGACGTCCGACGCCCTGGGCGCTGGCTCATTCAGGCCGAGGGTGGTGTGAATCCACCGTTGGCAGGCGGGCTGGCCCAGGGCCTGGTTGATCTGCGCCTGTAGGTCGGTGCCGTCGATCTGGCCGTGGAGCAGCGACACATACACCTGTCCAACTGGCACATCGGCGATGCGGATCAGCACCAGGGCTTGCCCATAGCGCTCCGGCAGCGTGATCTGATCGGGGAGCGCACCGTATTCTAGGTCGATTACTGCTGTCAGCATGCTGCACCTCTACGCATCAGCGAGTCCGAGAAAGCCACTTGTACGGGGTTGTGGCTCAGGGGCCAGGCCCAGCCCCTCTTGGCGGTACCGCACAGTCATCATCGGTGATGATTACTACGTCGGTGTTGCTGACGGTGATTCCGGTATTCAGTACTGTGCTGAGGTGGTACGTGTAGGAATGGATGTATCGCAGGCGCGGATCACTGCGGAAAGGGGCGATTGTCTGTTTGGTACGGATGTTGCTACTCTGGTCAACAATCACCAGCTTAAATTCGGGGTAAATGCAGGCGAAAGTACTGCCAACGGTCATGTCAATTAAGACACCACGGTCACTGGTGCAAATGAGAATTGTTGTGTCGGGATGTGTCATGGGGAGATTTGATGGTACAGTAGTTCTATCTGGATTGTAGGAATCATTATACACACTAGTATTACCGCAACGTTGCCAGATAGTCCTATCCCGGACGTGAAGGGGAAAGGCTTTAGCCGGCTGAAGCCTTGACTCCCCTTCACGGCTCCAAGAGGATTGCGATAGAAGGAAGCTGAGATGACACAAAGATCCGGGGAGAATGCTTCTCCCCGGATCTTTATTCTGTGCCCCGCAGAAGCCGTATGTGAGGGCACTTACACCAAGGCGGGACTCTCCTCGGGCTGAACCGATTCGGTCTCCTCGGTGTCAATCTGGCGCTGCGAGCGTAGGCGTAGCAGATCGTCTTGCGTATCAATAATAACCATATCACCGTTCAGGAAACGACCAGCCAGGAGCCCTTCGGCCAGAGGATCCTCAATGAGGTTGGTAATAATCCGGCGCAGGGGCCGTGCGCCGAAAGCCGGGTCGTACCCACGGCGGGCCAGGAGGTCAAGGGCGTCCGTGCGTACATCAATCGCAATCTGGTGTTCAGCCAGTTGCCGCTGCACCCGCTTGAGCATAATCGTGGTGATCTGGTGGATCTCCTCGGTGGTAAGCGGATGAAAGATGATCGTCGCATCAATACGGTTGAGGAACTCGGGCCGGAAGAGTTGCTTGAGGGCGTCGTCTACCTTACGCCGAGTATCATCATTATCAATCTCGTTGGCGTTGCCGCCGAAGCCGATCCGCGAGGCACGGCGGATGTGTTCGGTGCCAACGTTGCTGGTCATGATGATAATCGTGTTGCGGAAGTCAACCTTGCGGCCCTTGCCGTCGGTGAGGTTGCCGTCCTCCAGCACCTGGAGCAGCAGGTTGAAGGCATCGGGGTGAGCCTTCTCAATCTCATCGAAGAGGACCACGCTATAGGGCTTGCGGCGCACCGCATCGGTGAGCTGGCCACCCTCGCCGTAGCCGACATAGCCGGGGGGCGAGCCGACCAACCGCGAGGTGGTGTGGCGCTCCTGAAACTCGGACATATCAATCTTGATCAGCGACTCTTCGGAACCAAACATGAACTCGGCCAGAGTCTTGGCCAATTCGGTCTTACCGACGCCGGTGGGGCCAAGGAAGATAAAGCTACCGATCGGTCGCTTGGGATCTTTGAGGCCGGCGCGGGCGCGGCGCACCGCCTTGGAGATGGTAACGATAGCCTCTTGCTGGCCGATAACGCGACCGTGCAGGAAGTTCTCCATCTGCATGAGGCGGATGGTCTCATCACCCTTGAGCCGCGTGACCGGAATGCCCGTCCACATCCCGACAACCTCAGCGATGTCCTCTTCGGTAACATAGGGGCGCTCGATGGTGCGCTCGCCGCTATCGGCACCCATCTCGCTCTCGATCTGCGTAATCCGAGCCTGCATGCGATCCTCGCGCTCGCGCATATCGGAGGCGAGATCGAACTGCTGATCCTCAATAGCGGCCTCACGCTCTTTGCGCAGAGCCTCCAGCCCGCGTAGGGCGTCGCGGAGCTGAGGCGGGGTAGCCGAGCGATACATGCGCACGCGGGATGCGGCCTCATCAATCAGGTCAATCGCCTTATCAGGAAGCTGGCGGTCGGGTACATAGCGCGCAGAGAGCGCGGCGGCAGCCTTAATCGCCTCATCAGAGATCTGGAGTTGGTGGAAATCCTCGTAACGTGACTTAATGCCGCGCAGGATGAGGACGGTATCTTCCAGAGATGGCTCATCAACCATGACCGGCTGGAAGCGCCGTTCGAGGGCGGCGTCGCGCTCGATATACTTACGGTACTCATCAAGAGTCGTGGCACCAATCGTCTGGAGTTCGCCACGTGAGAGGGCCGGCTTGAGGATGTTCGCCGCGTCGAGAGTACCCTCGGCACCGCCCGCCCCAATGATCGTGTGGAACTCATCAATGAAGAGGATGCAGCGGGTCTCTTTGATCTCATCAATCACCCGCTTAAGCCGCTCCTCAAACTGACCGCGATACTTTGTACCCGCCACCAGGGCACCCATATCAAGGGTGACAACGCGCTTACCCTTAATGCTGTCGGGGACATCGCCCTGAATAATACGCTGGGCCAGCCCCTCAACAATCGCCGTTTTACCGACGCCGGGCTCACCGATCAGGGCCGGGTTATTCTTGGTACGGCGCGAGAGAATCTGGATAACGCGCTCAATCTCGTGGTTGCGCCCGATAATCGGGTCGAGTCGCCCGGCCTCCGCCATATCGGTGAGGTCGGTACCGAGGGCATCGAGGTAGGGAGTTTTCGACTGGCGCTGAGCGGCGGGCTGGCCGGGGGTACCGCCGCGCTGCTCGGTCGTACCGGCGGTGCCGTGGCGCAGCACGCGCATCACCTGATTACGCACCTGCTCCAGGGAGACGCCCATAATGTCGAGGACACCGGTAGCCACACCCTCGCCGTTGCGTACGAGGCCAAGGAGCAGGTGTTCGGTGCCGATATAGTGATGATTGAGGCGGTTAGCCTCCTCAATGGCGTACTTAATCACCTTCTGGGCGCGGGCGGTAAGTTCCTGATCATTGACGGTCGCACCCTCGCCGACGCCGACAATAAACTCGACCGCGCTGCGGGCCTGGGCCAGCTTCACCCCGAGGTCATCGAGCACACGCGCGGCGATCCCCTCGCTCTCGCGGATCAGGCCAAGCAGAATATGCTCAGTACCGATGTAGGGATGATTAAAGCTGCGCGCCTCCTCGGTTGCGAGCTGAAGCACCTGCTTCGCCCGCTTCGTGAACTTGCTATAGAGGTCAGACATAGTATTCTCCACGAGCTATCCCTGGCTGGCCGACCGTGCGCCACCGGGACCGAGTACAGGCGAACCGATGTCGGCAGGGGAATGGACAGGATTGAGGTGACGGATGTCTGGGAAGCTCTACTCATCGCCAGCAGAGCCATAAGCATCATCGGTCGCATCTCCGATGTCGTGGCTCAGGCGCAGGCTGAGGCCCATACGCTTGCGTGCCGGGTCAATCCGGATAATACGAGCCTGAACCGTATCACCTTCAGCAACCACCTCTTTGGGGTGCTGGATACGCTCGTCACCCATCTCAGAAATATGAATAAGGCCCTCGATGCCATCCTCGATCCGTGCGAAGGCACCGAACGATGCGAGTTGTGTGATGGTACCCTCAACCACCTGACCAAGCTGATAGCGATCTCCTGCGCGCGTCCACGGCTCGCTTTGAGTGCGCTTGATTGACAGGGCAATCCGTTTGCGTTCCTGGTCAATGCTGAGGATGGAGACCTGAACCTTATCGCCGGGCTTGAGTATCTCAGAGGGATGCTTCACGCGGCTCCAGGAGATCTCTGAGAGGTGGACGAGGCCATCGGTGCCGCCAATATCCACGAAGGCACCGAAGTCGCACACCGAACTGACGATGCCGGCACGGACATCGCCCTCCTTCAGACGGGAGAGTAACTCGTCCTTCTTCGACTCGCGGGCCTCTTGGACGGCCTGGCGCTCAGAGAGGATCAAGCGGTTGCGGCTGCGGTTAATCTCGATCACTTTAAGCTGGAGATCCGTATTGACCATGCGGGCCATATCGGACTGCTTCTGGGTGTCGGGGCCACGGCTAATGCCATTGACCTGGGAGGCGGGAACAAATCCGCGCACGCCATCAAGGTTCACCAGCAAGCCGCCCTTGTTGTAGTTAACAACGCGGGCGGAAAGGACGTCGCCCTTCTCATAGGCAGTCTGAAGGGTACGCCAACTCTTCTCTTGACGAGCTTTATCAACGGAGAGGATCGCACGACCCTCTTTGTCTTCGGACTGCACGATAAACACGAGTAGCGCACTGCCGACGCGCAGCGCGGCGCGATCCTCGTCGGGCAGCGACTGCATCTCGCGCGAGGGGACGATCCCCTCGGCCTTCGCGCCGATATCAACAAGGATCTCGTCCTTGTCAATCCGCATGATGACACCATCTACCGTGTCGCCATACTTCAGGTTACGATAATCGTGGGCAGGATCGCTGAGGAACTGCTGCATAAGCGCGAGTTCTTCCGCATCCTCCGCACTGATGGTGCCGTTATCCCCCGGCTCCGGCAGGTCTTGCGTGTCTGAGTCGAGGGTTGTCCCCTTACGTTCTTCCATGCGCATCCTTAACAGCGGTGAGCCAGGATCCATATGTCCCAACCGGGCGATCCGTAGGCAGTGTTCTTCATTATACGCCCACAAGAATCAAAACGCAAGAGTTTGGATTGTCGGATATATGGCGTGCTAATGCATTAAAACAGGTTTTTTATGCAGATTGCTGTGCGAGAGGCAGAGGGAGACAATACGTGGCAGGAATGAATCCTATAGCTCAGCAGATGGATTCTATGGCCTAGCAATGGCAAAAATGGCAGATCGTCAACAGGCCAGAGGCTCAATCTTCGCGGAGGATATAGCCCGCGCCGCGCACCGTTTGGATGATACGATGCTCTCCGTTGGCCTCGATTTTTTGGCGCAGGTAGCGCACATAGACCTCGATAATATTGCTCTCGCCGCCGAAGTCATAGCCCCAGACGCGGTCGTAGATCACCTCGCGGGTGAGAACCTGGTTGGGGTGGCGCATAAAGAGGTCGAGCAGATCGTACTCTTTTGCGGTGAGTTCAACGCGACGGTCGCGGATGCGTAGCTCGCGGGCGGCAGTATCGAGGGTGAGGTTAGCGAAGCGGAGGATGTCCATCTGCTGGGCAGACTGGCGGCGACGGAGTTGGACGCGGATGCGGGCGAGCAGTTCGGCAAAGGCGAAGGGCTTGACGAGGTAGTCGTCGGCACCGGCCTCCAGGCCAGTGACGCGGTCGGGGATGCCATCGCGGGCCGTGAGAATAATAATCGGCACATCGGACGCGGCGCGCAGGCGGCGGGCGACCTCGATGCCATCAATTCCGGGGAGCATCAGATCGAGAACGACGAGATCATGAGCAGCCTCGCGGGCGGCGGCGAGGCCCTGGGGACCATCGTTAGCGACCGTCACCTGAAACCCCTCAAGGATGAGGCCACGACGCAGGTAATTGGCGATCTCCTGCTCGTCTTCGATAATAAGGATACGCTGCTGCATGCGGCCATTGTAACAGGCAGATCTCGCGTTCGCAAGCGGGGGAAGACAATGTCGAAGGCGTCAATTCCATCGTGCTACAATGAGCAACAGGAGGGTACCGTTTATGAACCAATCCATCACCTTGGCTTGGCACCACATGTGGCGCACAAGGAGAATGTGTTGATCGAAATATATCACCCGGAGGCAGATCGCTGCCTTGTCGCGGCACGTATGAGTGGGTTGGTACTGGCGGCGGCTCAGGGCGATGGTATCCCTCAGACTCTCGCCATCGGTGTGGATGCCGCCGGGGTTTTACTCAACGCTGACACGCTGTTTATTGGCGCATCCCTCACCAAGCTGGCGACGGCATTGGTCATCCTGCGCCTCGCCGATGTGGGTGCCCTCGCCCTCGATAGCGAACTCGCCGAGTATCTGCCCGACGCGGCGGCGGCTCAACCTGGCGTGACTCTGCGTCGCATCCTGAGCCACAGCGCCGGGCTGCCGATAGATGTGCGCCCGGATCGAGTGCCCTATCGCCCCGGCCTAGATTGGCCGATGCTGGCCGCCGCCTGCGTGGCGGAACCAGCCGTCGCCGCGCCAGGTACTCTCGTGCAGTATGGCAACCACGGCTACGGCCTCGTTGCCGTGCTGATCGAGCAGATCTGCGGCACGTCCTTTGCATCAGCGCTCCAGGATCTTGTCCTCGGCCCGCTGCATATCGAGGGCTACCTCGGCGTGGAACCACCTCGCGCTCCGGCCCTGCTCGCCGATGTGCGCGGCACCAATCCGCCGGAGCTTGCGCCCTTCACCTCACCCTTCTACCGCTCGCTGGCCCTGCCCTGGGCGGGGCTCGTGACGACAGCAACGGGGTTTCTCTCTCTTGTGCGAGCCTTCGCCGGACACCCGGCGGGGTTTGTGTCTGCCCACATAGTGGCTGATGCTCGTCGCAGCCAGACCAGCGGCCTACCAGGAGGTTCGGGCCCACCACTGTGGTACGCAGATTGCGCGTGGGGTCTCGGCCTCGACATCTATGGCGCGAAGCAGCCTCACTGGAGTCCGCCGAATGCTGCGCCCGAGTCCTTTGGTCATGCCGGAGCCTCGGGCTGCATTGCTTGGCACGACCCGGCAAGCAGAGTAAGCTACGCGATCATGGGCACGCGCACGGCGGCAAACGGATGGCTGCTGCGACACGCCCCCGCGCTCGGTGCCGCGCTGCTGGCGGGAAGAATAGCTGGCCCTGCCCGTTAGGCAGATTGCAGATTGCAGATTTTAGATTGCAGATTTGCCGCAACAGGACGCGGTGCATGTACCCAAACTGTCAAGCTGGTTTGAAACATGCCTTAGCATGCTATAATGCCGCCGATATTTGTCATACATCTGGCATGTTGAGGATGAAGCAAGGATTTCTTACACGTACCTTTGGGGACGTAGAAAGTAGCAGAGACACGTGGCACATCAGTGGAGCAGCCCACCGGCGCTGACAATTGACACGACCAAGACCTACAAGGTTACGATTGATACCACCAAAGGCACTATCGAACTGGAACTTTACGCCCAGAATGCCCCGCAGACAGTGAATAACTTTCTCTTCTTGACCGGCCAGGGCTTCTACAACGGGCTGAAGTTCCATCGCGTGATCAGCAATTTCATGGTTCAGGGCGGCGATCCCACCGGCACCGGCAGTGGCGGCCCCGGCTATAAATTTGCCGACGAGGTGCGTGGCAACCCGCTCACCCATCAGACCGGCGTGATCTCGATGGCCAACGCTGGCCCGAACACCAACGGAAGCCAGTTTTTCATCACCCACGCTCCTCAGCCCCACCTCGACGGCAAGCACACCGTCTTCGGGCGTGTCACCAGCGGTATGGACGTGGTCAATTCCATTCGCCAAGGCGATGTGATGATTGACGTCTCGGTTGATCTGGTGTAGGTTCTGCGCCCCGTAAGCATACGGTGCGCCGTGTGATTCTCGTCGTTCCGAGGTTTTGCCACAGAAGCACACAGAAAGACACAGAACTATTGTTCTGTGTCTTTCTGTGTGCTTCTGTGTCTTTCTATGGCCATAAATTAAGGAGGTCTTGTTGTACTGCTAGAGATCACTCAGGGCTTTTTGCACCCGATCAAGTTCCGCAATAACCAGACCGAGCGACATGTCGGCTCCCTCCAGTTCTCCGTTTGCAGCGCGATTTTCGAGGTCACGGCAGAGGAGTGTGAGGGGCTGGGCTCCGAAGGTGCTGGCGTTTGACTTGAGCGTATGCATCGCCCGGCGCAGCGTCGCGGCGTCGCCAATCTCCAGGGCTGTCTGTGCGCTGTCCCGAATCGTCTCGGCACCCTCGATAAAGGTTGCGATGAGTGTGGGCATGATCGTATTGTCCTGATCGCCGAGACTCACGAGAAGATGCTGGATGGCGTCTGGGTTGATGGCGGCGTCTACATACACCACGGGATCATTCTGCAGTATCTCGTGCGGTGCCTGAGAACTCTCTTGCCGACGAAAGCGGGTAATCGCGTTGTCCAATACCTGTCGCTCAATCGGCTTGAGGATAAAGTCGTCCATCCCGGCGGCGATGCATATGTCGCGATCACCCTGGACAGCCCCCGCCGTCACGGCGATGATCCACGGTTGCTGATCGTGCGGGTACGACGCCCGGATCGTGCGGGTGGCTTCTAGTCCGTCCATTTCGGGCATATGTACGTCCATAAACACAAGATCGTAGCGTTGCTGGCGCAGCGCGTCAACCGCCGCCCTCCCGTTGTTAACCAGATCCGCCGTGTACCCTAGTCGCGCCAGCATCCGCATGATCATCTGCTGGTTGATCGTATTGTCTTCGACCACCAGGATGCGCGGTAGCACCTGCTGTCGTGTCACCCCAGCCGTAGGTGGCGTCTGTACCGAGGCGACTCTGCTCGGCAATGAGCTTGGCTGCGCCTTTGTGATCAGCAAACTGTTGATATGCTGGTAGAGCCGTGAGATTTTAACGGGCTTGCTCAGGGTGAGCGTGAGCGAATCTTCGTGCCTGGGCGCGGTCGCTCCGAGTACAGTCATCAGGATGATTGGCAGAGAACTGCGCGGGGCAAAGCGACGGATCGTGTCTGTAAGGGCCGCCCCGCTCATCTCGGGCATCTGCATATCCAGGATCGCGAGGTTAAGTTTGTCGTCGTACACCAGTAATTCCCGCGCCGCCGCCGCTGAATCAGCCGCAACCACCTGCATCTCCCATACACCAAGTTGGGCGGTAAGGCTTAACCGACTGCTCGCGTTGTCATCAACGAGCAACACGCGCTGCCCCCGCAACTCCGGGTGCGCCATATCACAGTCATCTAAGGCAACCCCTTCGGCACTGGTGGCCTTGATCGTAAAAGAGAAGGTTGAACCCTGACCAAGCGTACTCTCCACCGACATCGTGCCACCCATCGCCGTCACCAGGAGCTTGCTGATCGCCAGTCCTAGTCCGGTTCCGCCATACGTGCGAGCCGTTGTGACATCAACTTGGCTGAATGAGTGGAAGAGACGATCCATGCGGTCGGTCGGAATGCCGATGCCGGTGTCGCGTACCGAGAACATAAGACAGACAGCAGGTGGCGGGAAGTCAAGATCTGCGCCTAGCCTGCTGTCTTCGGCCTGTTGTCTCCCGCCTCCCGTCTCCATCCTGCTCACGTACAGTACCACCTCGCCCTGCTTCGTGAACTTCACCGCATTACTCAACAGGTTCACCAGGATCTGGCGCAGCCGGGTCGGGTCTTGAACCAGAGCAATTGGGGTACCGGGCGCGATCAAATAGGTAAGCTCAAGACCCTTCTCGGCTGCTATAGCCGCCACAATATCAAGCGACGACTCGATAGTGTGGCGCAGGGTGAACGGCTGGGCCTCAAGCTCAAGCTGCCCGGCCTCGATCTTGGAAAAATCCAGAATCGTATTGATCACCCGCAAGAGTTGGTCGCCACTCGTGTGGATCATCTGCGCCAGTTCATGTTGTTCCGCGTTTAGTTGGGTGTCGAGCAGCAAATTGGACATACCCATCACGCCATTGATCGGAGTGCGGATCTCGTGGCTCATGGTTGACAGGAAGGTACTCTTCGCCGCATTGGCCGCCTCAGCCGCCGTCTTTGCCTGGATCATCTCCTGCTCAACCTGCTTGAGTCGGGTAATGTCACTCAAGATCACCAAACGACCACCGGGCGTTCCCAGCCGATCCGACAGCGATGAGATACGCACCTGGAACACACGGAGATCTCCGGCCACATCCACCGCGATCTGCTCGTCCACCTCGTCCATGCCAATGAATGGCTCGACAACGGCGGCCTGCTGGCCGAGGATGGGCATAATCGGCTGTCCCATCACCGAACGTCGATCCCAGCCGTTGATCTTACACGCGGCGGGATTGATGTCCACCACCCGACCCCGCGAGTCAATCACGATCACCCCATCGTGCATACGCTCGATCACCCGATCACGCGCAACCGGTATGATGTCGAACAGTCGCCAGCGCCAAAGCGCCCACGCAAAGAGTAGTCCCGTGATCGTGAAGCTGAAGGGAGAAATCTCTACCCCTCGCAGCGGTCTGATGCCAAAGATGTCACATAGGTTGCTCAGCCACGGCAAGAGCGACCCGATCAGCAGGGCGCTGACCTGTCCACGGTAGAATGTGGGGCGGAAAAAGTAGACCTGGAGCAGCAGCAGGGTGCCAACAAGGAGCAGGATGTAGGCATAGGCGGTGAAGAGCCAGAAGACCGGCCCGTACTCGGCTTTCCAGCCGATAAAGTCTTGATGAGGCACAAGGTGGATTGTGCGCCAGATCAGGCCGTGAGCCTCATTCGTCCACACCAGAAGGAGGGTGAGCAGAGACGGGACTGACAACAACGCCAGCCACCCACGTCTTGCCCAACGGTGTTGCTCGGTATACTGGAGGATGAATACCAGCCATGCCACCGGCACACTGACAATGCCGATATATTCGATCTTTGACCAGATGATCTTGGTTGGCAGGTCGTTAGCATACAGATCCTGGGCGGAGGCGAGGCACCAGATCATCACACTGAGCATCAGGACAAAAAATGCCTTCGTGCCGCGCTCAGTACGATGGAACCATGCGAACAGAGCCAGGAATGCGCAAACGATGCCTGCGAAGATGATCGTGTAGTAGAGCATGCGGTCTCGCGGCGTCTCAACTGATAGCGATGCGAAAGCCAAACGCACTGCCTTTACCGGGCGTACTGTGGGCCAGCAGCTTGCCACGGTGGGACTTCACGATACAGCTTACCAGGGCAAGCCCTAGTCCTAGCCCATCAATGCCGCGCTGAACGTCGTCGCTGGTCTGGGCAAAGGCTTCCCAGATCGTCTCTAGTTTATCTGGGTCAATACCGGGGCCATTATCTTCGACGATCAGGGTCAGATAGTCTGCATGTGCCTGGCAGCTTAACCGGACGCGCCCGCCCTCATGGTTAAATTTGATTGCGTTATGCACCAGATGATGAATCGCCTCGCTGATCTGCTGGCGGTCAACCATAACCAATGGCAGCCGCTCCGCGATTGCGTACGAGATCGTCACCTCGCGCACCTCGGCCATGCGCTGGAGCGGCGCGGCACTCTCGTGGATCAGGGCGGCAATATCGGTCGGCTCGGCGCGGGGTGCAGATAACTTGCTCACGAGTGAGGCGTAATTGATCACGCTATCAATCATCTGGCGACCCTCGGCGAGTTGGCGGTCGAGCTGACGCGCCTCCGTGATCACCTCGGCGAGCATATTGTGTTCGGCGTAACGTTGGAGCAACTGGGCCGAGAAACCAACGGCAACAAAGGGGCTGCGTAGCTCGTGGGTGATCTTGCCAATCAGGGCCGACTTAAACTCGCTCTCCTGCTTGAGCTTACGCTCGCGGGCGTCAATCTCACGGGCCAACTGCTGGAAGACCCGGGCCAGTTGGCCCAGGGCGTCGTCACGTGCGGCCACAGACTCCAGGCTGGCGGGGACGAACCGCCCAGCCTCCATGTCTGCCGCCGCATCGGTCAGACGACCAACCTGGTGGATGTACTCGGCCTCCTGATCGTGCAGGCGTTTCGCTGCCAGCGACGCATTGATGCGTGCCCGCAGCAGTACAGGGTCGAAGGGTCGGGGCAAGTGATCGGTGGCCCCCATCTCGATACAGCGCGCCACACTCTCCATCTCGTCAAGGGCAGAGATCACAATCACCGGAATCCGGCGCAGTTCACTGTCAGATTGGAGGGTACTCAGCACCTCAAAGCCATCCATCTCCGGCATTAGCAGATCAAGCAGCACAATATCGACGGGCTTTGCGCGCAACATCTCCAGAGCCTGTCGGCCATGTTCTGCCGCCTCCGTTCGATGACCTTCGCGCTGAAGCTGTAGGCACAACAGCATGCGATTGAGCTTATTATCGTCAACAACGAGAATCGTGCCTTGTGCTGTCATCAATCACTCGGGATAGAAGGAAGGGATGAATAACCAGTTAGTGTTCATATTATCCCTTCTTGATGTGAGACCGTCCACCAACTACAAGCATAACAAGGATATATTACCAGCCTTCGGGGAAATGAGGTACGCAAAGAGATCAGGCGAGTGGGTGGATTGAAGGTCTTCTGGGGTGTTAGGCTGGAACTTCTGGATGGCCGGTGGCTTTATGGCCGTGGACGGACGGTAGCCTTTGTATTGTGCGGTGAGTGGGGGTAAGAACCGACACAAAGAGCCGCACCGGTTGTTGGCACAGGTGCGGCTCGGCGCGATGGGGGTGTCTATAGCCGATAGCCGATAGCCGATAGCCGACAGCCGATAGCCGATAGCCGATAATCGGGCATCAGCGGCTCTTCTCATCAGGTGTTGTGCGCGAATCGCATGACGCTTCGCCCCTACTTCACCTTCACAATCGTCAGCTTCATCACCCCCGAGGGAGTCTGCACCGTCACTTTATGGCGGGCGCGCTTCCCCAGCAGGGCGGAGCCAATCGGCGACTCGTTGGAGATCCGGCCCTGGCGCGGGTTAGCTTCCGCACTGCCCACGATTGTCCAGGTCTCCTCCTCGTTATCATCCTCCATGCGTACCGTCACCGATGAGCCAACGCGCACCTCGCCGTTCCCAACGGTTTCCTCATCAATCAGTTCTGCACGCGAGAGGATATGTTTGACATCGCGGATACGACCCTCTAGGAGCGACTGAGACTTCTTCGCATCTTCGTACTCACCACTCTCGGAGATATCGCCAAGTTCTTTGGCCGCCGCGATACGCTCAGCAACCTGTTTGCGCTCAACGGTCGTGAGCTCTTCAAGCTCTGCTTCTAATTTCGCACGGCCCTCGCGGGTCAGGTATGTCCGCTTTTCTGCCATCGTCTCAATGCCTTTTGCTGAACATTCGCCCGGGGGAGCTACAGCGTGGGAGAGCCGAGGGTGGCTCTGCTCCGAGGGCGGTACAAAAGAAGAACTGAGAGCAAAACTCTCAGTCGGGCCGCAGGTAGCAGACTACGTCGCCTGCATGTTGAAACCTCCGGCAATCCGGATTATACGAGAGATCAGGCTGTTTGTAAAGAACCTTGACGGATACGACCCTTTACGCTAGGATCGACGGGGTATTGTACCCCACCCGACGTATGAGGGAGATGGCGATGGCACTGGCGCTGAACCCGACGATCTTTCGCGCCTATGATATTCGCGGCGTTGTTGATGTTGATCTGGACGAGTCGATCTATGCACGTCTGGGGCAGGCGGTCGGCACGATCTTTCTTGGCCAGGGTCGGCGCACGATGGCGGTTGCCCGCGATGCGCGCCTTAGTTCGCCGCAATTTCAGGCAGCACTGATCGTCGGTCTGCGCTCCACTGGCATGAATGTGGTGGACATCGGTCAGGTGCCGACGCCTGTGATGTATTTTGCCGTCGAACACCTCGGCCTCGATGCCGGTGCGATTGTTTCGGCCAGCCACAACCCGCCTGCGTACAACGGGCTCAAACTGCGCCGCTCACACCCCACCTTTGGCAGCGAGCCGCTGGTGAGTGAGGATGTGCAAGAGGTAGGTCGGGTGGCTCTCGCTGGCGACTTCGCCAGTGGCAGCGGCACGCTCATCCAGGCCGATGTGAGCGACGATTATGTCTCTTCGGTCTGTCGGCTGCTACCCTTTGCCGGAAAGCGACCAAAGGTGGTTCTTGATGGCGGCAATGGTGTGGGCGGGCCAATCGGCCTTCGCACCTACCAGGCTCTTGGCCTGGATGTGGTGCCGCTCTTCATCGAACCCGATGGCAACTTCCCCAACCACCACCCCGACCCGCTGAAGCCCGAGAACCTCCAGCACTTGATTGCGGCGGTGCGTGAACACCGGGCCGATTGTGGGATTGCGCTGGACGGCGATGGCGACCGGCTCGGCGTGGTTGATGGCGACGGCCAGATTGTCTTCGCCGACCGCTACCTGATCGCCCTGGCCACCTACCTGCTCGGCCAGCGCAAGGGCCACGTGGTCTTTGATGTGAAGTGCAGCGCCGTGCTGCCGCAGGCTATTACGGCCCTCGGCGGCACCCCGGTGATGTGGAAGACTGGCTACTCCAGTATCTCGTCAAAGATGCGTGAGCTGAATGCGGTACTCGGTGGCGAGTTGAGCGGCCACACCTTCGCTACCTACCCTGGCCACTATTTTGATGACGGCACCTTCGCCGGCGCCCATCTGCTCTACGCCCTCAGTCATCTCGGTACCACCCTGCGCGACGCCCTCGCTCCCTACCCCGACCTGCCCTCGCTCGACGAGGGCCGCATCCCCTTCGCTGAGGATCAGAAGTTCCGGGTGATTGACTATGTGCGCGAGCGTTTTGCGGGGATCTACCCGATATTTGATCTGGACGGGATACGGGTAGACTTTGGCGATGGCTGGGGACTGGTGCGGGCCTCAAACACCGAGCCGTCAATCACCACGCGCTTCGAGGCCGGGACAATGGAACGCGCCCGCGAGATCCGTAACCTGATGATGTCGGCGGTCGAGGAGTTCCGCGACCGTCTATGAGCCCTCGCTCCCGTCTGATTGCTCACACATGGGAGGCCGTCTACACGGCTGAGTTTACCCTCGATCAGGTGCGGCAGCGCGGGACAATGATCGCCACTACCTTGGTCGAGCGGGGCTGGGGCTGTCTGGTGGCCTATGATACGCGCTTTATGGGTAACCTCTTTGCGCGGGCGATCAACGCAGACCTCAACACCTGCGGGGTACGGTCGCGTCTAGCGACATCCCCCACCCCGCTCCCTGCCGTCTACCACGCCCTTGACCGCAAGCTGTCTGACTGCGCCCTGGTGGTAACGGCGCGCAAACGGCCCTACTACTACAATGGGCTGGTGCTGATCGCGCCCGCCCCCGGGATCGCTCTCATCACCGGCACGAGCGAGTCTCAGTTCCCGTTTGCGCCCCTGATTGATAGCTCCCTCGCCCCGGTAGACCAGCCCGACCTACGCGCCGATTACCTGGAACTGCTGCGCAGTGCGGTTGACCTCGACCTGATTCGCCGGGTTTCGCTGACGATTTTTGTGGATGCGATGAACGGCACCGCCGCCGGAATCTTTCCGGCGCTGCTGGGCGAAGGCGGGCAGACGCGGGCGATTGAGATCAACCGCGAGCCAGACCCGCTCTTTGGCAAGGTTACGCCGCACCCTGGGGAGACGGGGCTGAACCGGCTGAAGAAACTGGTGCGCGAGAGCGACTCGCACGTTGGACTGGCGATCTCAGCCGACGGCACGGCACTGGCGGTGGTTGACAAGAGCGGCGAGCAGCTTGAGCCAACCGAGTTGGCCCTGCTGCTGGGCGGCTACCTGGCCCGCCAGTATCGTCATCGCGGTTCGCTGGTGGCCCCCCTGTCCGCCGCCGAATCGGCCCTGTGCGGAGCGAAGATGACCGCATGGGAAGAGACCAGCGGCGTAAAGGCCGAACTGATGATTAACCCCAATGCACGGATCGCCGAGCTGCTGGGGCAGGAGCGACCCGGCCTGCTGCTGGGTGTCAGCACCGACGGCGAAATTAGCATCGGGCGTATGGCCACCTACCCTGACGCAATCCTCGCCGGCTTGCTGGTGGCCGAGATGATCGCCCGCAGCGGGGGCAGCCTGCGCGCCTTGATTGAATCGCAGCGCGAGCTGCTGAAGTAGTACAGAATCCTCATGCCCACATTCTCGCGACGGATCTCCCGACTCAGTCATCTTGTCGTTCCCATCACCCTAAGCGCCGTTGGCGGCGCGGCGTTGTTCTTCGGGATCGTCTCCCTGCTCGCTATCCCGATCACCCCTCTGCTCTGGCGCGATGCGCTGCTGATCATCGCCGGGTTCGCCGCACTGGGCACCGGGATCTGGCAGTTCAGCGGGATGGCAATGCTCCCGATCAGCGAGAGTACGTCGAGTCCTGATGGTGAACTGGTGTTTGGGTTTGGTCAGGCCGGCAAACCACCCCAGATCGTCGTCCTCTCCGGCGGGGCCGGTATGCTGGTGCTGGCCAGCCTCGGCGACCATGTCGCCCGCATGACCTGCATTGTGCCGGTTCAGGATCCGGTCGAGTATTACTATCGGGCCGCCGGCCTGTTCAATTTTCAAAATGTCTACTATGTGACGCCGGTGCCCGCGCCGCTTGATGTGATGGCCACCCTGGACGACGGTACCGTCGCCAATGTGCGCCACCTATCGGTGAACCCGCAGATCGCCGAGCATCACGTGACACGACTCGCGCTGCGCGATCTCGCTGGTGCCGCCACGCCCCTGCCACGGCTGGTGGCTGAAGCCATCCGCGACGCCGACGCAATCATCCTTGGGCCGGGTGGCCTGTTCGAGAGCCTGCTGCCCAATATGCTGATTGACTCCTTCCGCGAGGCAGTCAGCAAGAGTGCCGCACGCAAACTCTATATCTGCAACCTGATGACCGAGCCGGGCCGCACCACCGGATTCAGTGTGGCCGACCATATCCGCGAGATCAAACGCTACGCCGGGTTTGCCCCCGACTATGTGCTGGTCAACGTCCAGCGGATTGACTCTGATGTTCACCAGCTTTACGCCGCCGCCCATCAGTCGCCGGTCTATCTGTCGCCCGAGGAGTATGAGGAGACGGCGGTGCTACCGGGCGACCGCGACGGCCAGCGGCGGCTGGTGATTGAGGGCAGCGTCGTGATTGAGGCCGACCTAGCCTCGTCGGTGATCCAGTACACGGCGACGCTCGATAACCCCGATCAGAGCCGGGCCGTCCACGTACTGCGCCACGATGCAGATAAGCTCACCGCCACGGTGCTTGAGTTGCTGCGGAGAACTTAAGCGGGACTGGTTCCCAAACCCGTACTATGTCACCTGATGGTGCCAGCTTCGCTGGTGCCATCAGGTGACATAATATATCACATCTATGACCCTCATTGTCTTTGAAGATGAACAGTGGCGCACCCTCGCCGTCATCGCCCAGGCCCGGCCAGTCTTCGAGCTGCGCTGCGGCGGTTACACCGTGCGGGAGCGGGCCGCCGCCGTGACGGGGATGGCCGCGCTGGGGATGGCCCGCGCTCATCTGATGGGCTATTACGGGCCACCGGATGGGTTGGCGTCCATGTACACGGGCGAGCCTACCGTGCTGGTGAACGGGCGCTGCCTGAGCTTGTCATGGCTGCCTAAGCTGCTCGCCGAGCCGGTCAATACGATCTACATTGCTGACGGCGACCTGATCGGTGCGCGACTCACCCCGGCCCTGGCCAGCGCAGTCCTCTACTATCTACGCGATCAGCAGGCCGCCGATGCCCGCGACGAACTGATTCGCTTCGCCCGTGTGGTCGAGCTATGCGGAGCCGACGCCCCGGCCCGAATTGTCTATCCCTGGGATTTGATCGATCAGTCGGGCGAACAGATCGTGCGCGACCTTGCCCTGCTGAGGATGCGATTGCCCGCCTACGCTGTTCACGATCCGAGCGTGGTGCGGCACGGCCAGCATATTTTTGTCGGGCCGGGGGCGCGGCTTGATGGCCCGCTTGTCCTCGACGCTCGCGACGGCCCGATCTTTATTGAGGGCGGGGCGCACATTGAGCCATTTAGCTTCATTCAGGGGCCAGCCTACATTGGCGCGGGCACGCTGATCGCCAGTGCGCGCATCCGTGGCGAAACGAGTATTGGCCCGGTCTGTCGGGTCGGTGGCGAGGTAGAGGCCAGCATTATCCAGGGCTACTCGAACAAACATCACGACGGATTCCTGGGCCACTCGTGGCTGGGCGAGTGGGTAAACATCGGTGCGATGACGACTAATTCTGATCTGAAGAACAACTACGGCAGCGTGCGCGTGGCCCTGGAAGGCATTGGCCAGATTGACAGCGGGGTGATCAAGCTGGGCTGTTTCCTCGCCGACCATGTGAAGCTGGGGATCGGGCTACACCTGAACGGCGGCACGGTGATCGGCACCGCCAGCAACATCTTCGGCGTCCACAGCGCACCCAAAACCGTGCCACCCTTTACGTGGGGCGGCGAAATCTTTCGCGAGTACCGCATTGACAGGATGATCAGCGTGGCCCGCACGGTGATGGGGCGGCGCAAGCGCGAGCTATTACCCGCCTACGAAACACTGCTACGGGCGGTATTCAACCTGACCCGGCCCAGCCGAGGAAATATGAGTGAACTGCCCGCACCGATGCCGAAAGTCTTGGCTCTGTGAGGGAGGTAGCCCGCCTCGTCAACCAGGGACATGACGATAATCGTCTCAATCCCGCGCTCGCTGGTGTCGCTCTTCATGTGGCCCGCTCCTCAGCGTCAGATGATCGCTGACCGGCATGATGCAATACCAGCATTGTTGAGCCTCAACCCGTGAATACAAAAGAACATGGTATTGCGCAGGAGTATTGTTTATGCCTACACCATACCAATCAATTATTAGCCTTGAGCCAGGCATCCGTAGCGGGAAGCCAATTATCCGTGGAATGCGGATGACGGTGTATGATGTGCTTTCCTATTTGGCGGCAGGCATGACGCCCCGAGAGATTTTGGATGACTTCCCGTATCTCACCGCAGAAGATATTCAGGCGTGCCTCAGCTACGCCGCTGACCGGGGAAGCCGGGGGCCTGAAGGCCCCGGCTAGATGTACGACGCCCGCTAAAGCGGGCTAGGTTAGCCCGCTTTAGCGGGCTTTGTAATGCCTAGCCCGCCCGTTTACGGGCGAGGCGCTAAGCTGAATGCATGGTCGAATGTGGAGGTCGTCATACCCCTTCCTTTCTGGCATCGATCCATTCAATCGGTTACGTTGACTGGATTGTATCACGCTCAAACGGCGGCTACTCCTCAGCCTGATCAACCCAGGGTTGTTGCAACGTCCCTCGTGCCATATCGCCGTGGGGCTAAAGCC
>CAIXLU010000427.1 GCA_903920315.1 uncultured Oscillochloris sp. | reverse complement strand
GTCACCCTGAGCGAAGCGAAGGGTCTGTCAGGAGGCCGGGAAAGATGCTTCGCTTCGCTCAGCATGACATGACAGCGTTACTTCTGCGGTATTGCCACAAAACCTTTGCGCCTCTGCGCCTTTGCGTCAAAATGAAGATCGCGCTTGACGCGAAGACGCGAAGACGCAAAGACCCACAAAACCTTTGCGCCTCTGCGCCTTTGCGTTAAAACAAGATCTCGTTTATAGATCACTCGCTCACATAGATCGGGTTGCTAAACAGCCACGACTTGCTGCCCCAGTAGCCCTCTAGCCGGTAGACACCCGCCTCGGTGATGCTCTGGCGGATGCAGCGCACCCCGCTGGTGAGGACATCGCCGTTGGCGATGATGCGGATGTAGGCGTCAGCACCCACGTCCGCCTCGATCAGCAGGGGGCCATCGGAGAGGGAAGCCGTATCGCCAATACCGTAGCGATGGATGCCGCGCCGCGCCGCGAATATGATCGCCGGAGCATCGCCATCGAGGCGGTTCACAAAATAGCTCCGCCCGCCGATAAGAGCCGCGTATACCTGATTGGTCGCCGTCACCGCGTCGTGGCTCAGAGGCACATCCATCAGCAGGTAGTTTGTCAGCGTCCCAAAAAGCCAGCGGTACGGGAAGACCACAACCTCGCCCCAGGGTACGCGCTGCTTAAAGGCGTGGGCGTCCACCCCGCCCACACCGAAAGTGCGTCGTCCCGCAATGTTCAACCTGTCCCACCAGGCCAGAGTAGCCGGGCTTGGGCTGCTGATGCCGAGCCGTGGCAGCAGGAAAATCAGCTCCTTGTTGTACCCCGTCAGATGCTCGCCCCAATCACTCATCAGGTTCCACAGCTCAAGGCCAACCACAGAGCCTTCACGCTGCCGTGGCCCGTCCACCACCCAGTCATCCCAGCGGTAGATATCCTTAAAACTGTTCTTCACACGCTCGTCGGGATGAGCGATCACGCCGAACCCGCCACGGGCGTACACCTCGTCTATAAAATCCTGGGGCGGGAGTTGGTTACTGACCACCGTATCCACATTGAGAGCCAGAAAGTGGTTACGGTCGGGGGTAATCTCGTGGCCGACAATAACCAGCAGGCCGTCGTGCCACCCAGCGAAGGGTGCGCCCTCTAGGCTATCGTGGTCGGTAACGATAATCCAGCTCAAACCGGCGTCGCGGGCGGCGGCAATTACCTCGGGGAAACTGCCTGTGCCATCGGAGTAAGTGGTATGGATATGCAGGGCACCGGGGTAGGCGAAGCTAGAGCTCATGGCTACTCTTGATCGGCTATACGCGGGGTTATCCGCAGGCGGGTGCTTTATATCCAGTGTAGCACACGTAGGGGCGAAGCATCTCGTGATGCTTCGCCCCTACAAACGTCCCTTGTTCCCCGTCCTACTGAGTGATGACATCCTCTGCCGGCAGGGGATTTGCCTCGATCTCCGCGAGCTTTCGCACACGCTCGCGGGTCTCAAGCCACCTGAGCGTTGCGTAGGCAGCGACAACAGCCACAAAACTGCCCGGCCAAAGCATCCACTCAAAGTGAATCTTGATGCTGGTGATAAAGCTGGCGGTAAAGATAAACAGGAACACCAACCCGGTGATCATATAGACCTCAAAGCTGGTGCTGCTGAGGTAAATCTCATCGCGTGGGCTGAAACGATGTCGCTGGGGGGCCATAGGAGACTCCTTAGACATGGTTCGCAGATACTTTGCAGTTCAGGCCAGAATGTGGCATCTTGACGCACTGTACCTGAAACCTGAAACCTCACACCTGAAACCTTGTCTTACATCTGAAGCTGTAGCCCCATTGCCTGATAACCACTCGTCAGCAGACAGGTAATCTGCTGGAGCAGCGACGGTTCGCGCTCAGCCATCGCCACCAGCCGCTGGTGGAACGATGTTGCCGGAGCATACGCTGTGTCAATTCGATCCCAGAGCGGCAGCGCCTCACCCTCCAGCCACTTCCAGCGATCCTCGAACCGAGCCAGCGAGACCCGCCCAGACAGCACCGGCAGGATGCCAAAATAGTTCGTGAACCACGACCCACCCGATACGTTACGGCTGGCGTCCTGGAAATCCATCGCACCACCGAGCGAGATAATCAGCTTACCGATGCTGGTCAGGCTACCCATAATGGTTGCCAGGGTCAGTTGCTGCTCTTGTTTGAGCAGCGTAATGTTCCCGTTGCGGATCAACTCTTTCCCGGCCTCAACCTGAGCTGGATCGGCGAGTTTCTTCACGCCCGCATCAATCATGCGGAAACCCTGAATCAGATAGGGATGCTCGCTCTCGGAGACATTCGCCTCGATCTCGCCAATGCCGCCTTGCATATAAGCCAGGTGCGCCCAGGCAATATCATCGAAGATTAGATCGTTTCCCTGCTTCAACAGATCAAGGTCGTTGAGCAGCAACGGACGAGTCGTTACATCGTGGAGAGCGACCGGCACGCTGAAAATGAGGCTTAGCCCCTGCTGATAGAGTTTCACGCCGGATGCCAGCAGACTAGTAGTGCCCCCGTTCTCAGGCCCTGCGGCCAGTACCCGTGGGGCCATCAGCACTTCTGCGACTTGGAGGGCGATGCCAACCTGGTTGGAGGCAAACGCGGCCATGCCCGCCCATTTGAACACATCCGGCCGCTCTAGGTAACATTGAGCATAGTACGCCGTAATCGCACGGTTCCGGTCCGTGTACCGATTCTTTGGCGGCAGCTTCTGCTCAAGAATCTCTTGCCATTCACGTTTCGTTGACATATGAACCTCATGCTCAATGTTCCGCGCCTACCTTATCCAGCCACGGCAGGAGGATGTCGCAGAACTTGTCGGGAGCCTCATCGAAGGGGCAGTGTCCACAGTCAGGGATGATCGCGATCTCGGCTTGCGGCAGTAGGGTTTGCTTAAAGTATTCAGCCAGTGATGGCGGCACCGATACATCGTGTTCGCCCCAGATCAGCAGGGTCGGTACCGTGACATCACCCTTCTGGAATTTAAGGACAAGCTCGGGGAACGTGCGGCTCACCGCCAGATACGCATCTTTGCTACCCCGACGACGCAGAGGCTCGCTGAATTGCTCGATCAACTGCGGCGTGACTCGATCCTTGCGGTGATAGGCCGAGAAGAGTCCCTGGCGCGCACCCAGAGGATTCGCTAAGAGATTTGCCAGCACTTCGCCGACACCAGGAGACTGCATCACGTTGCGGAAGAGATCGTCAACCATGTCGAGCGGAAGGTTTTTGGGAACCGTCAGGCCCGTGCTATCAACCAAGACAAGGCCACGTACAAATTGCGGGTAATCATGAGCAACCTGCGCGGCGAGCATACCGCCCATCGAGTGTCCGACGACGATAGCTGGCCCATGGCTCGCATCAGCGATCAGCTCGGCAATCTGCTCGGACCAGAGGCGACGACTGGGGGGAGTGTTCGGGATGGCCGAACGTCCGAAGTTGTAGAGATCGACGGCCATGACCCGGTGTTTGCGGGCGACGGGTCGCATAACCGCCCGCCAATGCTCGATCATCGCGCCGTAACCGTGAATAAAGAGTACGGGCAGCCCATGCGTTGGCTCTGATTGCCAGTAACGCATGGGGCCGTGGAGTCCGTCAAGCCAGCGCTCGTGGATCGTATGTGTCGTCATAGGTAGTGAGGAGACCGTTCAATGGCTTCGTCGCTCAATCATCCCGCTTGGTACGCTACAGTGCCGTGATTGATGCTCGATAGTATTGCTCGATGCCTTTTTTAAGTACAAGAACAGGATGTCCGAGTATCGGCATGCCGAGGGGATTGCCCACGCCGTTGTCGGGGCCAAGTGACACCAATTCGCCTAGCTTAAGGGACTCGTAGCTACGAGTCACCGTACCCACCATTTCGGCGAAGATCGTCTCAGCCAGATATTCACCCTGGCGTATTGCATAACTGGCGGTGGATGGCAGCATGCTGCCGTCTGTCCCAGCAGCAACGGCAGCGCAGTCGCCAAGGGCAAAGATCGCGTCATGACCACTCACATGCAAGTAGTGGTCAACAATAGCTTTACCTGCGCCATTCACTGGTAGCCCTGCCTCAGCGATGATTCGGGGGGCACAGATACCCGCGACCCAGATAATGGTATTGGCACGCAGAACGCGCCCACCGCTAACCTGCAGCATGTTTGGCTCAACAGACTCAATCGCGGTATTAAGATACACACTAACGCCGTGCTGATCGAAGACACGCTCGGCCTCACGCGAGGCCCACGGGCCAAACTGCTTGAGTAGCAGTTTATTACGATCAAGCAGAGCGATCCGCACCTCGCTGCGCGGCGCACCCGTCTCCTTACTGAGCGAACCAACCCAGGACGCCAGTTCACCTGCCAGTTCACAGCCGGTGCATCCACCGCCGACAATCGCCGTGGTAAGCATAATGCGCTGTTTCTTGGGGTCGCTCAACGTGGCGGCGGCGCTAAACTGGGCCACAAGATGGTCGCGCAGATACATTGCCTCGGCGTAGGTGCGCAAGGGCATACTATGTTCACGCGCACCAGGCACATTATAGTAGGCCGTTTCACTCCCCAGCGCAATCACCAGGCGGTCGTACGGCAAGCTACGGCCATCCTCAAGCAGCACCTCGCGTTCAACGGGCGCGATGGAACGTACCCGGCCCTGAACAAACGTAATCTGGCGGCTATCAAGAATTCGCCCAAGGCTATAAATTGCTTCAGGGCCATGATTCCTGGAAGTCGCAGTAACGTGAATTTTCTGAATCAGCTGGTGGTAGGAATTTTGATCAACCAGCGTGACGGTATCGTCCATACCACGCTCACGCAGGAGACGATCAAGGTTGAGGGCCGTTCGCAGCCCGGCATAACCGGCACCGAGAATAACAATATGCATAATGCGACGCTCTTTATGTAAAGTAGAGAATTCTCTCGGCCTTCAGGATACCACATTTCTTTAAAGCGATAAGGTGACAAAGCGACAGGTGACCGAGACGGCATCACCCAATCACCCTGTCACCTTATCATCTAGCCCACAAAAGGATTAACTCTTGGGCGCTGCCGACGGCTTTTCGACCCACTCATCAACACGAGCGACGGTACGCTCAACGCCATCAACGGCCTGGTTGGCAACCCGGCCAATGCTGGTGCTAAACTCATCGGCGGCGCGGGAGAGGCGTGCGGTGAATGCACGGGCGCGCTCACTGATCTGATCCGTGTTTGGCAGGTTCAGGGTGGGCTCGGCACCGGAGAAGATATCGTCCACAATCCGTTCGGAGGCGTTGGAGATCTCCACGTGGATGGCGACAATAGCGCGGGCGGCCTCCGCTATTGCCGTACGCACGCGGCGGCGCGTCCCGTCGGGCAGCAGGTTCAGCGGGATGGATACGGTTGTCAGGCTCAGGCGAACCGCGCCGCCCACCAGGGCAGCGCCAACCCCGACCAGACCATCGTTCTCAGTATTGCTCATAAGAATCTCTCCTTCACTGGGGCGCGGCACGCCGCGCCGATCGCACTACTTGACCGCCAACTCGTCCTTCGGAGCGGCCTTTACCGTAGCGTCGCTATCGGTCTTCGCAGCCCACTCCTCGATTGCCACGCTGGCTGCCTTAGCGAAATCGCCGGGCAGACCGGCAAATACGTGTAGCACTTCCTTCGCCGCGTTCTGGATGTGCTGGCGCGACTCGCCTGGGAGCAGTGTGAAGGGTAGCAAAGCACCTGAAAGACCCGTGCGAACAATTCCGCTGCCGAACCCTAGCACCGTCTCCACGAGGTTGCCACTCCGCTGTGTGCGGACGCTGCGTACTCGCACTTCGCCCTGATTTTCGGACATTGCAGACCTCCCTTTCGTTATCACCGATTGAAGAACGTGATTGCAGATCGCAAAGGTGTATACCTACGATTCTACTATCGTCCGAAATAGCCACCGACAAGAAATGCGGAAACAAGCTGGATTATTGCTACGAATGGGTTGCTGGCTATAAGGTAGCGCATGAAGTTTTTATGGTTAGGTTCCCGGTAGAGCTTGACCTGGCTATAGATGGGTGCCACCAAGGCGAAGAGAATAAATGCCGCCACCCAGTAACTGCCCCATGCGATTGCGATCATCATCAACAATGCCTCAAAGCCATTGATGACCATATAAGCAACAATCAGGGTTTTGTGTACCCCAATCGCCACCGCAAGAGACTGGAGTCCGTGCTGGCGGTCGCCTTCAACACTTTTGATATCGTTAAGCAAGAGAAGTCCAGCCGTAAGGCCACCATTAATACAGGCGACGACGAAACTCTGCCACGTAAGTGGTGCAAAAATCAGGTGCCCTGCTAGCCAACTAATACTCACATAGCCAAGCCCAACAGCGGGAGGGCCAAGCCAGTAATGTTTTTTGAGCTTGATCGGCGGTACACTGTAGATCACGGAAAGAATGATTCCACACACAGCGAGGGCAGTGATGAGTGGACTGCGAAACAGGAGCGACACCAGGAAGGAACTCGTGCCCAGAAAAAGCCAGTTGAGTCGCGCACCCGTCAGACTCACCAGTCCGGCCGGGATTGGGCGTGACGGGTCGTTGATCGCATCAATGTCTCGGTCATAGTAATCATTGATGCTCTGGCTGAAACCGGTACCCAACGGGCCGATCATGAGGGCACCGAGCAAGGCAAATCCCCAGTGTTGACCATTCGCCGTATTAAAACCCCCAATTTGTGCAGAAGAGGCAATCGCACCGCATACACAGATCATCGCAGGCGAGATCCACGTCACGGGATCGGCCAACTCAATGTGCCCTCTAATGCGCTTGGCAAGTGACACCCGTTGCTCAGTAGTCGTGATCATATCGCCCATTGCTACGGCTTCACTGCTTGGTAGAGAACATGATCGTATGCCTGATCGAAGGACACATTAATAAAGCCGACGCTACGTAGCACATCAGGGTAAATCGCGTGATCCTTGAATTCAAGCACCGAGAAACCCATACTGATCGTACAAATATAGTGTGTCAGGTAGTCGTAGTTCGGCTTCTGCGGATCGCTGATGATCATATCCAGAATGAGCACTCGCCCACCCGATTCAAGTGCATCGTACGCCTTCTTGAGCAGCATCGTACAAAACTGCTTGTTCATCGGGTAGAGGATGCGCCCGAAGATGACAGCGTCGCTCTGAGGATAGGGATCGCGGTACATATCAACCGCAACAGGGCTGATTCGCTCGGTTAGCCCACGAGCAGCGACATTCTCCGATACCAGATCAAGGGCGCTGGGCAGGTTGATCAAGGTGACGTTGAGTTCAGGAAATTGCTCGCACATGGCAGATGCAATGTCGCCAATACCGCCACCCACATCAAGGAGCCGACGCACACCATCAAGTCTCGCTCGCTCGCGTAGCAACCGGATGGGGAAATGTACATTACTGCGGTGAATCGTCTCGTAGAAGACATTATCTTCGCGGGTACGTGGCGGGTAAGGAACGAGGCTGGTAAAATCCATCTTGCCACGCACAACATCTGCTAGGTTCACATAGAAACTCTGCACAAGGCTGCTGATGTAGTCCACAAAAGGAACCATCGTCAGGTTGCGGTGGTGTTCAGCATCCGTAAAAAACTGCTCAGCAAAGGGCGTAAGTGCCCACCCGCCCTCGACTTGACGGGATATGCCAATTTCCTTCAGTGTGATCAGGAACTTCTCTAGGCGCGGGGGTACGCTGCCCGTGGCATCCGCAAGGGTACCCAAATCATGGGTGCCGCCGCTCATTGCCTCAAATAGGCCCAGATCGAAGGCCGCTTTGACCGCGAAAAAATCCACCGTTCCTTTGAAGACCATCTCATAAGCACGCTCAGTGCCGGTTAATAGGTCGCTCTCGCTTTGGTTACAGCGGCATCCCGGCGTGCATGGGTGCGCCGCAACGACAGGAGTCTCTTGTAGGGCAATCTCATCCATCAGCCGTCACCTTCTCCTCTGTGTAGCAGGCAAGCGATACCCCACTTACCAGGGTTATTAGGTACAGGATTTACCGACCAGATAACTTTCGCACCATGCCTTTGTATTATAGTACAAAAAGCGGATATTTCAAAACATATACTACCGAGTGTCACCATCAAACCAGAGGGGCACAACATGGCGGGCACCATACCACGTACTCGGTGCGTTGTAGGGCGCGTGACGCGCTCCTTTAAGAACGAGGTTATCTGCCCCCGTCAGGTAGCAACTCGCAGTGGGGATGATCCCATCACCAATCTGGTGTCCATCGCCGAATGCCGTATGATAAGAGCGGTAGGCCAGCATTTCCTCAATACCACCGACTCGGTGTCCACGGACACTCTCACCCGCTACCGAGCGATAGGCGATATGCTCGTAGAAGGCACCGGGGTAATTCTGGTTTACCATATGGGCAAACTCCTTCACCCAGATCTCATACGTCTCGTGGGCGGTGCCGAGAGTTGTGAGCGACGCGACAGAGCGTTGTCCATCATATGTGACACCGGCATAGGGCACATGGCCGAGGTACGCACGGGCAATTCGGCCTCCCGCGCTATGACCAATCAGATCGATTCGATCTGCTCCTGTTTCACGCAGGGCAAGATCAACCGTGCGCGCCACCATGTCAAGTACTGGAGTGAAGTGGGGATCACGCAGACTCGCCCATTCAGTCCGGCTAATATCAGTGATGTAGACGATGCGGCGATGGGGCGGGGCAGCGATAACGCGGGCCATCCCGGCGTAATCGGCGGGTGATGAGAGCCACCCGCCGACAATCACAACTGGACGACTCATAGGAGTCTCTTTTTCCACGTAACGGCAGGTAGTCCTTTTCCAGAGCCTTTGGCATCGAGAAGAAACAGACACCGCCGCGCATGCTACGTTGGCTGAATGATAAACGTGTTATCTCGTTACGAGTGCTGACCGACTCATGATCGTTACGAGTGACGACCTTGATCCACCGGGCGGGAGGGGGTTGTGGTACTAGGCGTGATGGAAACGATGCTGTCCGTTACCGCAACAATCATCGCCTGACCAAACCGAAGAATTCCCTCCGTCTGGAAGAAAAACCAGCGACTGTAGAGATTCCAGACGCTGGTGCCGGTGGTGTAAACCTCTTTGGTAAACGCCTCAACGCCCTGTGGGGGCAGCACGCCGCGCACGAATCCGCCCAGTATGAATATCAAGGGCTGAAGAGAAACATCTACCTGGGCAGGAGTCGAACCCACACTCGATCCCGCGCCAACATTACGGTTTGGCGTGTAGGATGGAGAAGATGGCGGTGCGTAACTGGCAGCAGGGGTACCTGCGGGCGCACGATAGCTCTCCATGTTTGATGCTTTAAACGACGGCTCGCTTGGCGACAACCACGCGGCACGAGCGGTGGATGCCGACGGAGTTGCATGGTTGGCAGAGATCGTCCGACCTGTACCTTGGCTTTGCTCAGAGCTTTGGGGTTCATCGTAGTCAAGGTTCAAAAACCGACGGAGGAAACCCGGCATCCAACTGTACGGATTGTTGTTCTGATCATACCTAGCCATAACATTGCCTCTCTCTGTATCAGACACATATTTAGCCGAAGGCGAGGAGCCGCCGCCGCTGGCGGGTATGTGGTGCGAAACAGACGTCAATGATTTGCTCCAGATCGTCGCTTGGATAGCGCCGATCAAGAGTTGCGATTGACTCAAAGACGTAATTGAGCTGCTCAGGGGCAATCTCGTTATTGCAACGCACAACTCGCTCAATGAAATAGCGGCGGTAGTTCAGGCTATAGCGAAGGGTGACCGCAGCAATGTGATTGAGGACAGCATCCCGCAACTCAAGGTTATCGCTATAGCGTTTGAGCCAGCGATTCATGCCCAGTCGCTCGCTGCGATCAAGGTAGAAATTCACCAAGTCGGAGAGACTGACATCATTGTTGAGGGTGACGATCTCGGCCCACCGTTTTGCGAAGGACTGGCGGGCGAAGGCGGAAATCTCACAGAGTTGGCTGATTAAGTTGCTCGCAGTATAGTAAGGCTCACGCTCGAAGGTACGATTGAGGCCAGACTCGCGTTCAGCCAGCAGCGAGAGTGCTTCGCGCAGCACGCCATCGCTATTGTCATAGCCACCGCTGCGCATGTGCATCTCGTGAGCAAGTTCGTGAAGCGCGATCCCGATGCTACCTTTCTCATCCCAGCGTCCCAGGCTCACAACCGAGCCGCTTGTTGGCGAAAAGCTGCCGCTATCGCCCCAGGGACTCATTCCGGTTCCCCCATCGAGCGCCTCAAAGGTGAGTCGCTGCTCAAGAATGCCAGGAGCCAAGTCTGACCCCCACATGTGGTGCGCTAGGCGACGAAGCTTGCGTGCCATCTGGGTAGGGCGGTAGCTATACTCGCCGACGTTCAGAGTCTGCTCGCCGGCCCGCTCCATATCAACCGCCATACGCTGTCCGCCGGAACGGAAAAGCAGTTGCATTATGACCCCCTTACACCACGGAGAAAGAGTCGTAAGATCTGCGCCACTTGCTCGGGCAGTTCAAATAGGATCAGGTGTCCGCACTTCGGTACTTCTAAGTAGGTACCATTTTGCGCCAGGGCCATCAGCTTGCGACCACTAGCCGGACGCATAACCGGGTCGCCGGAACCAGCGACGAGAAGGGTCGGCTGCGTTACCATACGTATCTGCTCACCCACTGCATCGAGTACCTCGCGCCGAGCGATTTCGAGGCTTGAGACCCGAATTGCCTCAGGGTCGCAACAGCGTAGGCTGAGAGTGCCGAGCTTGACATCATCTACCGGCGGGGTATTCTTCGCCAGCACCAGACGCGCATAGATAAAAGGCAGCCACCACAGCCCAAGCCGCTCGATTGGCCGCAGCAGCCGGTTGAAGACGGTGTCGAGCAATTTGGGAACATACTTAGACGCAAAAGGATAGTACGGCATCAGGCTGAAGTTAAGGAAGGTCAGCGAGCGCACCCGATCAGGTGCTGTGGCACCGTATTGTAGGGCGACAAAGGCTCCAAGCGAGAAAGAGGCAACGTGCTGTGGGCCGAGGCCGAGCGCATCACCAAGGGCTTGTAAATCCTTGCTAAAGCCTTCTATCGTATAACCGCACGCAGGATCGCTGTCAGAGAACCCGTGCCCCTTGAGATCATAACTGATCACTCGATAGCCTGAATCTGCCAAAGGATCAACAATGCGATGCCACCAGAGTGCCGAACAATCCCAGCCATGCACAAGTATCAGTGGCTCACCATCGGGCGGGCCAACATCTTGGTAGTGGTGAACAACCCCATTGATCTCGATAAACTTCGCCCGGTCAAGCAGTTCAAGTTCGTGATCAAACCGACGGCGTGCGTTCTGGCTGAGCCTCCCAGCCAACTTCGCTTCAACCTCAGCCCGATACGACGTATACTTTGCTGTCGGAAGAGTCGTCTGCGGTGACACATCAACCGCAATGGCACCATTCAGCATCATATACCTCCATATCCACAGTCAGAGAGAATGGCTACTCAACCCAGAGACGGAGAACCTCGCCCTCAACCCGCGCACGCAGTCGTCCGCCCTCGCTCAGACCAGACAGCAGCACATGGCGGCGTACATAACCAAGGCGAATCACGACCTCTTCGTTCGCCACGGCAATATCGAGAGCCTTGGCGTTGAGGAAGGGAATCGCTAGACGCAGCTCACGCTCATTGGTAGATGCGTGCGACAAAGGGGCATTAATATCGCCATCGCGATAGAGGGCAGCACCGCGTAGTGCCCAGGCGTCGCGATCAGTCGGCGTTGAGGAAAGCGGCTCAATCCGTAATGTCGGACGGGCATGCCCACCCTCATGGCCAAAGATTTGACGTGTCTCAAAGCTCACATCCGCTGGCTCACCAGGAACAATCAGTTCATCAACGGCAAGTCCGTAGAGACCTAAATTGCTCAGGTCGCTCTGGATGGCCGGCAGTCGCAATTCCTCAGGACTCGTCACGAGGCGCACGCGCGCCCCGGTGGCAGCATCGAGTCGGGCGCGGTATCCCTCAAATTCGGTGCGCAGATCTTGGAGCGGTGCAACCGCACTGCCCGAGAGAAGCCCAGAGGGAACGAGCGCCGCATCCTGAGAGGTGCGCGAGCGCCCAGGGCCGCGATCAAGCCCGAAGACCAACCGGAGCAGCCAGCGGGCCGCATCAGACAAGGCCAATCCGCGCACCAGGCTATCGGGCGAAGGACCATCAAGAACCAGCAGGTCGAACCCCCCGGTCTCTCGGGCGCGCTCGGCTACCATCAGGGCACTAATCGCGTCCATCCCCGGAAAACTTGGCAACTCATCGCTGCTAATATCGTGCAGACGTGCGGTCAGCCCGCTACGTAGCGCCGGGCGCAGCAGTTCCCATCGGGCGCTGATCTCGTCAATCGGGTTAATCTCGATTGCGGCGAGGTTTGCCTCCAACTCAAGCGGGCGTGAGCTAAGATTCTGGCCAAGGAGCGCGCCAATCAGATGGCTAGGACCAGTGGAGGCAAGGAGTACGCGCTGGCCTCGGCGGGCAGCATGGCACGCCGTAGCGAGGGCAGCAGCACTGCGCTGGAGCATTGTGTGACCGGAAAAGATGAGCAGTCGCATTATAGTGTGTCGTACCGCGTAGCGAGCATTTCATGCTCACTATCCAGCACGCGTATCAGGCCGCCTCAACGCGCACCTTATCGGCGGGGTCGGGCGCACGTTCAGACTGACCGCTACCAGAAGCTTCATGAAACTCTAGGCGAAGTACACCATCCTCGTAGCGATGTTTTCCGAGCTTGCAGTCATAGAGGATGCGCGGCAGAGCAATCGTACGCTGGAGCCGACCGATGGCAATCGTCAGATCAGTGCCGTTGCGGGTAAGATCGACCATACTGCCATCATCAATAAAGGGCAAGCGCAGGCACAGGTCGAAGAGTCCCGGCTCACCTTCATCATTCCACTGATCGAGCCAGATCGGTCGCTCATCAAAGAGCAAGGCACCGGGGTCAGTATCGCCGAAAGTTGCCTGTCCAATCGCCTCAAGGGCGGTGACGCCGATAGGTTCGCCTTCCTGGAGTACCGTACGAAAAATCGGCGTGGGGGCAAAACTTTCGTCAATATCGGTCAGATAGCCGCTCTGGAGTTTTACCCAATAATCGAAGTAGGGACCGAGATCGGCACGGCGGGGCAAAATCTTATTAACCATGACCGCATCGAGCATCAGACCGTAGAGATTAATGAACGTATAGGCCCGGCGGGTCTCCATGAGGGGCAATTTTTCCGGGTTGAGGACGAGCCGAATGCTCACCTCGGGGCTGAGCAGGAAGTTCGCAAGCTGCTCCATACGCTCCAGAAGCGTAGCTACCTCATCGAAAAAGCGATCCTCAGGCAGATCACGGCGGAAGGGACGAGCGACATTAGCAATGCCCCGATAGACTTTGAAGAACTTCTTACCGGCGTCACCACCAATAATCAGTTCGGGATAGGCCAAGAGTCGCAGGGTATTGCCGGTAGGTGCCGTATCGAGAACGATAGCATCCCAGCGACCACTGTGGGCCTCGGCCATGACCCGTTGAAGAGCCAAAATCTCATCGAGTCCCGGCTGGTTCGCCAACTCGGCGGCGGTTGATCGTTCAACGCCGCGATTGGAGTAGGTGGATGTGACAAACTGTTGGAACCCGCTCAGGTTTTGCCGCCACTCGTAGATCGTGTCCACTTCAAGGCCATAGAGACAGGGCGCGATCTGTGTGGCCCGATCGCGGCTGATCTCAACGCCAAGCGCATCGGCCAGCGAATGGGCGGGATCACTTGAGAGTACCAGCGTGCGCCGCCCCATTCGAGCGAGCATCGTGGCAGTGGCCGCCGAAAGGGTGGTTTTACCAGTCCCACCCTTGCCTGAGTAGATGATGACTCGCGTCATAGGGTAGTGTTAACCATATCTTGTGTGAGGTTATGAGCCTTAGCAGACAATTATACCGCACACAGAAGCACAATTGCTACCGCTCGTCATCACTGACGACCGCTGACACTGCCCGCTGTTCCTCGCTATCGTGATTGACGACAAGCCGACGGCGCACGGGGACGCGCTGAGGGGCCTCTACTTGTGCGGCGACGGACACCTCGGGAGCAGACACTACCTGTGCCGCCACAGACATCGTCGGAGCAGACGCCACCCGTGTCACTACAGACACCGATGGAGCAGGTTCTTCTGTTTCCTGATGTGCACGTCGCACGCTAACGCTGCGGCGCACAGCCCCAGCGGGAGGGGACTCCGTAGATGGCGAACCCACTGCTGATGCAATCTGAGGAGGCTTCTCAGTCTGAGCAGGAAGGCGATCATTTGCGCGCACCTGGATGCGACCGCGACGATCCTGGGCCTGTGTCTCAACTGCTTCATCCGGCAGGGGTTCAGCAAAACGAACAACTGCGCGTACTACCGGGCCAACGGGAGCAAAGGGGCCATTTTGTGCCTCTTGCTGAGCGGCGGCCTGGTAGATACCGAACATCGCATTGCGGCGCACCTGCGGGTCTTGCAGCCCGCTCACCATCTCGCTCGCCCCGCTCATCATCTCGCCTGCACGTCGCACGCTCTGGACAAAATTTCGAGGAGCCTCAAAGAACAGTCGCAATGTGCGGCTCATCCCATACATGCTGGGCTGATCGGGCATGATCGGCATTTGGCTAGGCATCGGTGCCCGACTTGGCACCGGCATCCGGCTTCCCACCGGCAGAGAGGGCGCACCATCGCCAGCGGGCATACTACTGCGACGATTCTCATAATCGGCGATCAGGTTGCCGGTGCTTTGTGGGCCATCTTCCGAGCCATCAATAGCACGCTGCCACCAGCGTCGTTTGGGCTTACTGATAGGCTTAGGCGGCGGGGGAGGCATCTGCGGCTCAGGCACAAAGGCGAAGGGAGACACTCCCAATTGTTTCTCGGGTATGGCGAACTGATTGGCGAAGGCCATTACAAGATTCTCACCGGCCAACCCGGCCATGACCTGATCGCCTACCCAACCAATCATATTGGACAGAGGCGTCACATCGTCAGCGGGCATATAGTCAAGAGTGTTAACAATCACCCGCTCGCTTTGAGGTCGATCTGCGGCCATCCCGCGAACAGCAATGCGGCGCGTGCGCGGGGCAACAGCGGGGATTCGGAAGGCCATAATAACCCGCCCATGCCACGGATCCCACGTCTCCGCCTGTGTCACGTCCGTATCCTGCCAGGAAAATCTATCAATCGTGTCGTTGAAGAACCCACGAGCCCATGTAATCAGCCGTCGGTCGGTGAGGGCGACGAAATCTGTGAGGGCGATCCCGCCGATGCGTCGGCGTTTTTCGTCTAGCAATATGCCATCAAAAAGCGCCAGGAGCACCTCATCCTCTTCAAGGATGCCGCGTTGGCGCAACTCCTCAGCGCTAACGGGATTAACATTGGTGCCGAGGTACGGGCGGATACTCATCGTCTGCCTCCTAGGGCTGCTGACGGGGGTAGGTCAGTGGTGAGGGTCGGATTTATCGAACCCAACGCTTACCGACCATCATCCACATCAGCATCGCCAGAACCGCTGATGGGAATAGAGGAGCGGGGAAACGTCCTAGGCGAAGAGTTTGCCGGACCGCGACGGCGCAGCGGGATCTCGCGGCGGTCGGGCGGGGTATCTGCATCGGCAGGACGGACGTCGGCTTTTGGCTCCGAGGCAACAGAACTCTTGCGGCGCAGCGGGATCTCGTGATAGTTGTCTTGCGCAGCAGCAGCAGTAGATTCGGCATGCCCCGCAGACGTTGCGGGCGCTGCGCTTTCGGGTGCCGCCGTATTGTTCCCGTTACGCTGACGATTTAGGAAGGCCATCGCCATCTGCTGGGCATTCGGGTTGGTAGACACCGTCTGAACCAACTCATTCACCGCACGCACAGCCTCGGTTATTTCTCGCAGGCTCATGCCATTCATATCGAAGGGCAATTCCGCCTCGCGCAGCGAGCGGCGCAACGTATCCCACGCAGATCGAGCCAATCGCCCGGCGGTATAAATTTTCTCAGGGGGCAGACTTGTCGCGCCCTGATTAAAATCCGGCCCAGGCATGAGCGGCTGGGTTGACGCCCCCGGCCAGCGGTAGGGCGAATCGCCAGGCCGTTGACCATCAACGTGACCATAAATCTGCTCGCCAACTACCGAAAGGATTTCAGGCCCAGCTTCGCGTGCGTCAATTCCTGACGTGGCGAGTTCCTGAGCAGCCTTAGCCGCACAGCGGAGCAGAGACAGGGCAGCCTGAAGACTTGCGATCGGCATGAGGGTGAGGGTAAATCGCTGATCCTCCTCGTCGGGGGCGACGAAAGAGAGCGAAATCTGGGCGTGAATGGGGTCGAGCCCAATCCCCTGCACCGTCCCCAGTTCTGTGAGCGGGAAGGCGTAGCAGACATGACCAGCGTAGTCACGGGCCCAGAGCAGCACACGCAGTGTCGTGAGCAGACAGTAATCGTGCAGCGTCGGCCCGCTCAGCCGCTTGCCACTCGCATCGAGCAGCACACCATCAATCGCGAGGAGCACCTGCTCATCGCGCTCCAAGAGGCCCAGCGTCTCAAGCTCTTCGAGATGCGCTGGAACGACCGTATGGCTATAGTAGAGCAGGTTGATCATAGCGGCAACATGGCACAGACAGCAGGCAACAGCGATCCGAGCGGATGAAGCTGTTGCCTGCTGCCTATTGCTGTCCTAGCGATTGAAACGCGAGCGGATGCGCTTCGGGCGGAAGCTGCTCACGTCGGGGGTGCTGTACGCGCCCTCGCCGCTGCCGCTGCGGGAAATGCCAGGATACGCGTTGCGATTGATCGTCTCTACCGCTGCCGACGTGCCCTGCAACAGATTGGAAACCCACTGCCAGTGTCCCTGGAACATGATGTCGCCGATCTGCGCCACCTGCCCTGCGGACTCCGAGAACCAGCCTCGTGTCGTGGCCATTCAAAACCTCCTTAGGTGAACCGGACGCTCCATTATAGGCTACGGGGCGGAGCCCCGGTAGACCCCCGTGTTATCGGACAACTCCCTGGGCTGCCTGGAAAGGCACGATCAGCCATTGCCCTTCCATTTCCGCTTGACCGGCCTCAAGCCCGGCCAAACTCACCGGCAGTGTCATAATCCGCCGGAAGTCGCCAATCTGCACCACCAACTCATCCCCGTTCTGAAAGAGGTCGAGCTGGCTGACATTGGCAAACGGCAACTTGAGCTTCACGCGATAGAACCCATCGGACACCTTAGAAATGTCCATCGGGGCTTCTTTGTAGACAATCGCGGTCGGGTCAGAATCCCCATAAACATCTCTGCCCATCTCGCGCAACTTCTCAAGGCCCACCACCTCTTCGCGGTAGTACGGCACATGACGAATGGGCACAGGGGAGAACGAGTGCTGGACATCCTGGAGGTAGCGCTGCTGCACATCCTTCCAGTGATTTAGATAGCCGCTATCCTGATCAACCGGCAGAATCTTATTGACTACCACCGTGTCAACGGTCATCCCGTACATCGAGAGATAGGTAAGGGCGCGCTGGCTCTCTTTGATGACCATTTTTTCCGGGTTCATCACCAGCCGAACCGACGTCTCAAGCGGGTTCGTCAGAATCCGCGTGACGCCAACCATCTGCTCAAACATATCGTCAATGGCATCGTAGACTTCAGTGGGAGCGATCATCTTGTTCAGAGTGGGGTTGATCTTGCTCATTGGCCGCAGGAGCGGCTTGATGACAAACTTCTCGGCCCCACGCAGCATTCCCATGGCCCACTTGAAGGTCTCGGGGGCCGAGAGGAGTCGCAGTGTCTCGCCGGTCGGAGCGCAGTCAACAACGAGCAGGTCGTAGTCACCCTCGTCGCTATGCTTCTTGATACGAATAAGCGGAAGTGCCTCCTCCATACCGGGGAGGACGCTCATCTCATCGGCCAAAATGCCCTGCACACCTTGATCCGCCATCAGTTGGGCGAAGTGTTCGCGCACAATACCCCAGTTCGACTCGATGTCGTGGTAAATGCTGACCTCAAGTGCGTCGAGGAAGGGCGTGATCTTTACGGGACTCGGCCCAAGGGGGCCTTCGAGATCGAGCGAGTCGGCCAGACTATGGGCCGGGTCGGTACTCATCACTAAGGTGCGCAGGCCCATGTCAGCGGCTCGCAGCGCGGTTGATGCAGCAACGCTCGTCTTGCCTACGCCGCCCTTGCCAGTAAAGATAAGTGTTCGCATGTGTCCCTTTCCAGGTTGATGATACGCAAACTAAAACCGGGGAGGCTGGCGACCTGAGCCGGCTGTGCTGCAACGCCTCGACCGCTTAAAGAGGGTTCTGAGGCGGATACGACGGGTCTTTTTGCTTAAATGCCAAAAACGCCGTGTCACAAAATGGTTTTGGCTTCCCCTCAACTGTGCTGCAATAGTACCACGATTGCATAGCAGTGTCAATAAAAACCGCCCCTATGAACGGACTACCACCACGGTGTAGTGAGCCGCTCTGACGCGCCGAAGCTGCATTAATGCAACGGATAACGCGACGCATTATATGGCGAAGTGTCGCATTATTTCCCGCATCTTCGCGTAGGTATTGCCCGCATGACTCGGTCTCATACCCATCCCTTCATGTGGTTGGCCTTGTATGATTTGTAAGGGATACCCCGTGGCGCACGATGCTTCCACGTCGTTACCAATCACGAGTTACTCGTATTATATGCTGAATCACGATAATTGGGTGAAGGAAAAGTTTTCCTCCCCTTTTATCGTGAGTGTCATTGCAACCGCCGAAGCGCCTCCTACGTCTTTTAGAGTGAAACAGATACCCATCGGAGGTGTTCTATGCGTCGCATATCTTTGGCCGTGCTTGCTCTCTTGGTCGGCCTGCTGCTGATATTTGCGCTCCTCTCTCGGGCTGGCTTCACTCCGCCTCTTGCTCGTTCTGATGGTCAGGTGTACGTCACTCAGGTTGATACAAGTGCCTATCCGCAGGTGTCGCTCTATACCTCCGTGAGCGACCCATCCGGTCGTCTGCGCACTGATCTTGCGCGCTCCGATTTTCAGATTGTTGAGGATGGTTCAGCAGTTGATCTGAGTGGGTTTGTTGGCGCAGGCGGCAGCGCGATCAGCACAGCATTGGTGGTGGATCACTCGGGGAGCATGGCCGATGCGGAGAAAATGGCGGGTGCCCGCGAGGCCGCCGATGCCTTTGTGAGCCTGCTCAGGCCGGGCGATCAGGCAGCTCTGATCAGCTTTAACAGCGAGGTGCAGATCTCTGAGCGTTTCACTGCTGATCGGGCGGCACTCCAATCGGCGATTGATCGCCTGCATCCAGAGGGTGGCACCGCCCTCTATGACAGTGTCGTTGCGGGAGTTGATCTGCTGCGCACCCAACCGGGGCGGCGGGTGCTGCTGGTTCTCACCGATGGTCAGGATTGTCGTGATTTGAGCGACTGCCCGCACGAGGACGGTAGTTCCCGCAGTCTGGACGAGGCGATCAGCTACGCGGCGGCGGCGGGTCAGGCGGTGTATGTGGTGGGTTTGGGCGAGCGGGGAGGCACTAGCGACAGCGGGATTGATGAGGGTGTGCTACGTCAGATGGCGACCAGAACCGACGGCAGGTACTTCTATAGCCCAGATGCCACCGCCCTGGCGGATCTTTATACATCCCTCGCAGGCAGTCTTCAGCGGGAATACCACCTGATCTACGTCAGTCCGCGACCCTTTTACGACGGGACGCGGCGCGATATTCAGGTGACGGTGGCGGGGATCAGGGTGGGCACGGGGTACACCGAGCGCCACTTGATCAATGTCACTTCTGGCCCGCTGGTGGGGGCGGTGCTGCTGCTGCCGCTGCTAGGGCTACTTTTCCTCCCCGGCGTTATCACCTCGCGGCGGCGCATATTTACAGAAAGTGGGATGGAACCCGATCATTCCTTGGAACTGGCCGATATACCACCAGTTGGCACACAACCCGAGGCTGCACCGGCACCTGTGATGACGAGCCAGCACTGCACACACTGCGGGGTATCGCTACGGGCGGGCGCACGATTCTGCGGGCGCTGCGGATTCACGCAGCTTGCCACATCTCCCACTGCGGGCGGGCGACGCACCTTTTGCGATATGTGTGGCCGGCCACTGCTGCCTGGTGCCAGTTTCTGTGCCGACTGCGGCGAACCCGTGTTTGGACCGCGAATGACGCAGAAGAGGGCGGAAGACGTGAATGTCACAAGCGGGGCCGATGATGAGTAAGCAGTGGCAGATTTATTATTCGGCGGTGTTTGGTGCGCTCGGCGGACTCGCGGGCTGGTGGGTGATTGGCAGTTTTGCCACACAGACCTGGGGAATCTGGTCGGCGGCAGCATTTGTTGGCGCGGGGCTGGGCATGTTCATTGGCGCGCTGGTAGCGGCAGCCGATGGGGCAATGGTGAAAGGAAAGCCGCTGCGAGCGGTACGCGATGGTATTTTGGGCGGTCTGGCGGGCCTGGCCGCAGGGGCGTTGGGAATGTTGCTGGCCCAGAGCGTCTTTTTTGCCCTGCTGGGAGGATGGGCCGGTCGGTCGCTAAGCTGGATGCTGCTGGGCCTACTGATTGGACTCGGCGATCTGCTGGTGAGTCGTCGCCCTCAGCGGGCCGTCTATGCGGCCTTGGGTGGTCTAGCGGGTGGCTTGGCGGGCGGCCTGCTGTACGAGGGTCTGACCCAGCTTTTTCTAGTCCAGGCGGATACAGCCCAGGTTGCACTGAGCGGGATCGGACTGGTGATCATTGGAGCCTGTATCGGTGGTCTCATCCCACTGGCCCGTCAGGTATTTTCGCGTGGCGAACTGCGGGTGATCACGGGCGAACAGGCCGGTCTGGTGCGCGAGGTGACGGACAGCGCCACGATTGGCCGCTACGACGGGAATGATCTCTATCTGCCGGATGCGGGTGTGGCCTGGCGTCACGCGGTAGTACGCCGAGCGGAATCGGGATTTGAGCTGGCGGTGCTGCCGAATACCGATGGGGTCGCCCAGGTTGGCGGGCGGGATGTCGATCCTGGCGCGGCGTGTCCCTTACAGAGCGGCGACCGTATCCGTCTTGGGAGCGCAGAGTTGGAGTTTCTTGGGCGGTGATGGTATAATCCTTTGCGGGTGCGATGCTTGTGACGAAAAACACGAACTGACGCAAAGAACCGCGTCTGGAAAGCCATCTGCCGTGTTCTCATGGGCTCTTATGGTGATCGTCGCAGCGGTTGTCGCTATCGGTCAGGCGCTCCTCATTCGCTCGGCGTGGCGCTTTCGCCACCCCTCTGCAGAGCTTCCACCCGGCGTGCCGCGCAGCAACCCACACGGAGATCTTGCGTGGACTCTGGTTACTGCTCTGGGCACGACCCTTGTTCTGGTTTTTGCGATTCAGTCGCTTCGATAGGTCGGGCCGGGCGAGGACACCCTCGACTCTGGCGATCTCTCCTTATCCTCCATGGTCACCACTGCTGTTTCCTTCGTTGATAAGTGATTATATTAGTCTCACGAAGCCTAAGGTGATTTCGCTGCTATTGGTGACAACACTGGCAGCGATGTTCATTACCGAGGCCGGGACACCCTCGCTATGGCGGATTGTCTGGACGATGGTGGGCGGCTACCTCGCCGCCGGGGGCGCGGGGGCGATCAACTGCGCCTTCGACGAAGATATTGACATCAACATGGGTCGCACGAGTCGCCGCCCCGTACCGAGCGGGCGGATCTCAGCACACAACGCGATGATCTTCGGACTCGTCCTGAGCGCGTTCTCGGTAGCGGTGATGCTGGCCTTCACCACACCCCTGGCCACGTTTTTCTCAACGATAGGCATCATCTACTACACGTTGTTCTACACCCGCTGGCTGAAGCGAAGAACCTGGCAGAATATCGTGATCGGCGGCGGAGCCGGCGCACTCCCGCCACTGGTAGGCTGGACAGCGGTGACGGGTACCCTGAGCCTGTCGGCGGTACTGCTCTTCATGATCGTCTTCTACTGGACACCGCCGCACTTCTGGGCGCTGGCCTTGGTAAAACAGAAGGATTATACACGAGCGGGTGTGCCGATGCTGCCGGTCGTGGCCGGCGAGTCAGAGACGCGCTGGCAAATTCTCGTCTACTCAGTGATGATGGTGGCCATCTCACTTGTGCTTACCCCCCTGGGGGCAATGGGCGTGATCTACCTCGTGCTGGCGACTCTGCTTGGCGCGATCTTTCTCCGTTCGGCATGGGTTGTCTGGCGACGCGGCGACCAAGCCGCGATCTGGGGGCTCTATACCTACTCCCTGCTCTACCTCGCCCTGCTCTTTGCCGCGATGGTAGCAGATCGCCTGTTGCGCGAGTGGGCGGTGCTGACTTACGCAATTAAACACTAGTAATTATGTCAGACATCTGCTATACTGCACCGGAGCGTAACCCACCGTCACGGGCTGTATCCATTCTGTTGAGGAGGACTGATTATGGCAACGATTGAGCAGGACCTCATCCGGCTGCAGCCGGACGCGCCCCAGCCGATGATCCTGATGAGTGAGTCGGCAACCACCCGGCTGCTGGCGATGATGCGTGAGAAGGAACTGGAAGGCTACGCGCTGCGTGTCTTTGTATCGGGTGGCGGCTGCTCTGGCATGCAGTACGGCATGACCTTTGATGACGAGGTACGCGAGGGCGATAGCGAGTTTCACGCGGGTACCCTGCGCGTTGTGGTTGACCCGATCAGTGCCGGCTATATGACGGGCGCTTCGATTGATTACGTTGACAGCATCATGGGCGGTGGTTTTAAGGTCGAGAATCCCAACGCCGTATCAACCTGCGGTTGCGGACACTCGTTCCGCACATCTGACCAGGGTGGTGATGAGGAGCCTGCCAGCGAAGGCTGCGGTGGTTCTTGCCGATAGTGAGCAGATGAGGGGTTTGCTGGGGAGGGCAATGCTCTCCCCAGCTTTTTTTTGGCCAAAATAGCCGATAGCCGATAGTACTACAGTTGTAATCTATGCTACGATACACCTCAGGAAGAACTGACCCCCACGAGGTACCGCATGATGCCACCGGATGCGCGTGATGTACGCCCACCCGACACGCGGGATGTCCAAGTCTGGAATCTCTATTGAACCGAGGTCGAGCGGCGGATTGGGTCGGCGTTTGGGCGCGTGGAAACGCGCACGCGCGCCATGGCGTACCTGGGCGGTTTGCTCAGCCCCGCCGAGCGCAAGAATGGCTGGCAACTGGCCGAGCAGGTGGGCGACCCCACCCCCTATGGGGTGCAGTACTTGCTTGGTCGGGCCGACTGGGATCCCGATGATCTGCGCGACCGCCTGCGCCGCTATGTGAATGACTATCTGGACGACCCCGCTGCGGTGGGGGTGCTGGACGAGACGGGCTTTCTCAAGAAAGGGACGCAGTCGGTCGGTGTGGCCCGGCAGTACAGTGGCACGGCGGGCCGCGTGGAGAACTGTCAGGTCGGGGTTTTTCTGACCGCAGCGAGTGTGCATGGACATACGTTGCGGGATCGGGAGATCTATCTACCGCGTGCCTGGACGGATGATCCCGTGCGGTGTCAGCAGGCCGGCGTGCCACTCGACCGCCGTTTCGCGACCAAGCCGGAACTGGCGCGCCAGATGGTGGAGCGGACGTTCGCGGCGGGGGTGACCTTCGCCTGGATCACGGGCGACAAGGTCTATGGCGATGACCGCCCGCTGCGGCAGTGGTTGGAAGCCCGGCACCAGCCGTATGTGCTGGGGATCGCCCACACGGAGCACCTCTGGGTGGGGCACAAATCCTGCACCCACCCCGAGCTGCGGGCGCGCCTGGCCGATGTGCCGTGGGAGCGAATCAGTGCGGGGGCGGGGAGCCAAGGGCCACGCTGGTGGCAGCGCATCGAACTGAACGCCCCGACCCAGCCGGGATGGACACGCTGGGTGGTGTTCCGGCGGAGGTGCACGGAACCGCACACGGTCACCGC
This sequence comes from uncultured Oscillochloris sp., assembly GCA_903920315.1. Taxonomy (GTDB): domain Bacteria; phylum Chloroflexota; class Chloroflexia; order Chloroflexales; family Chloroflexaceae; genus Oscillochloris. Next base: position 3,236 of record CAIXLU010000427.1, on the reverse strand, counting down.
CTATCGCGCCTTCGCCCCCACTGGCACGAGCCTGGAGGCGCTGGCGCAGGTCGCCGGGGCACGCTGGATGGTCGAGGAAAGCTTCCAGACGGGCAAAAGCGAGGTCGGCCTGGATGAGTACGAGGTGCGCAGTTGGACGGGGTGGTATCGCCATATCACGTTGGCGATGTGGGCCCACGCCTTTCTGACGGTGATACGACGCGAAACGGGGGCCGCAGCGACACCCAAAAAGGGGGCTCCACGACCGGGAGGGGCGAGCAGTCTGGCGACCTTCACGGCCCACCGCGGGCTCCGATCCGGCTAAGTGCCGGAGAAATCCGCCACCTCTTTTGGCATCTGGTGGTGGCGGGGGAACGCGGGGCGGAGGAACTGCTGCACTGGTCGTGGTGGCGCCGCTGGCATCACGCCTGGGCGGCATGGCATCACACGCGGCGGCGAGCGACGGCCCTACCTGACCCGCCTGTGCAGCCTGACCCCGCCCCCACGGCAGCACCTCCGGGCGAGGTGCCTTCCGGAACAGCGCTCGAGGACATCCTCGCCCAGGTGTGGGTTCGGCGGGAGCCTCTCCTCCCGATCTCACGACGATCGGGGCGCCAACGCGTGCATGCATGATCGTCGGCACATCCTGGAGGCCATTGTCTATGTACTACAGACTGATTGCGGCGGGAATGCCATCCCATCACGCTTTCCTCCATGGAAGACGGTTCATGACCAGTACGTCGCCTGGCGCAAGGCTGGGATCTGGAGCCAGATCTGGGCGGGGCTTACCTCGCCAGGACCGCGCCTATTGGAGTAGTTACAACTGTAGTACTATCGGCTATCGGCTATCGGCTATCGGCTATCGGCTATCGGCTATCGGCTATATGCCTGTCATCGCGCTATCAAGCACGCGCTGGAATGCGTCCATATCGGCCTTCATGTCGCGCAGACGGTCGGCCACTTGGCCGCTCATTGAACTGGCGGCCACGGCATCAGCGGTGCGGAGGCGAACAGTTTCGGCCAAGACGTTATCGAGGCTGGCGTCAATATTGGCAAGTTGGGCATTGATGCGCCCGATGTACGTTGCCAGATCGGCCGCGTTACGCTGGCGATTCGCCAGGGCACCGCGAGTCTCCTGGAGTTGCTGAATGGTGTAGTCGTCCCGCGTATTGGCGATTTGGGTGTCAATACCCTTAATCTGATCTTGGAGTTGGCGCGGGTTTGTGGTGGCGAGATACTGCTCGATGATCTGGCCCTTGCTGGCCAGATCGTGGGCCTCGGTGACGAGTTCGCGGCTCTGGGCGACCACCGGGCGCAGGGCGTTGGCCAGTGGCCCAGGCGCAGCCTCTACCGAACGCTCAACCTCGCGCTGCGAGCGATCAATTTCGGCGACGACAGCCCGAAAAGTGGGACTGGTGAGCTTTGGCATGGCAACCGGGCGCTGCGCAACCACCGTGAGGTCGGGATCGCGGGCGGCCAGAAACACTGCCGCGCTGTAGGCAATAAGGCCCAGGGGCAGCAGCCAGATCGCCACTGCCAGCCCACTGAAAACCGACGCCAACAAGACGGTGATGTGCAATGGCCGGGTTGCGGCTATGATGACGTTTTTCATAATTTTATTGGTGCAGCAGCGAACCACGCCCGCTGCTGCGACCCTCATGTCGTTAAGACAAGGTTCAGATCAACTTCACAGTGTGCGGCGTTCGTAGTGCGAGCTTCCAGCCCGCCAGATGACGAACTGTAAACCTGACACCTGACACCTGAAACCATGTCTAAAAATACCGGCTCAGGTTCTCGAAAATCTGGGCAATGTCGCCGGTGTCGCCGACAACAACGATGGTGCGCGAGAACTCGGCAATCGCATCAAGGATGCTGCGGTCAGCGTCGGTACCATAGGCTACCGGGAAGATGCTCATGCCGGTCTCATCAAAGCTGCCCTTGATTGCATCAATGTTCAGGCTGCTGGAGTTGTCGGCACCGTCGGAGAGCAGCACAATCGCCTGAATGCGCTCCTCCCCGGTCTGTGGCAGGCCGACGAGGGACTGGCGAGCGAGATCAACTGCGTCAAAGACGGCAGTTTTTCCGTTGGCACGCATCTGGCCGATAGCGGTCTGGAGGGCGATACGGTTGTCCTTGAGTGATGCGGGTGGCACAACCTGGGTGGGGCTGTTTGAGAAGGTAATCAGGCCCACACGGTCGTCGGGCAGAATGCGCAGCAGGAAGCTTTCCATACCGGCCTTGGTCGACTCCAGTTTATCGCCCTCCATTGATCCTGAAACATCAACCACGAGCATGATGTCGGCGCGCTTGCGGTTGACCGCCCAGGAGTTTTTCACCGCGACGATCACATCGGCCTTGGGAGCCTCTAGAATCGTCTGCACGCCCTGGGGCTGCACGCCATAAATCGGGCTGATCGGATCAGCCAGCGGCACATTCACATTAGCCGGGCGGAAGCCGTAGCTCATGGCCTTACGCTGGCTCTCGTCAGTCAGCAGGAAGTCGTAGAACACCTTGGCAGCCTGCTGTTCCTCAGGGCTGGCCGAGGCCATCACAATGTAGGGATCGTCGTGCCAGAAAGTGCCCTCTTTGGGGTAGATCGCCACCAGAGGCGTGGTGGGCGGATCAACCTTGTTGAAGTCAATCAGCGTAATCTCTTCCATCGGGAAGGCCGAGATATAGCTCATGCCGAACTTCTTCATATTCTGACTGAAGATCAGCGTGTTGTAGCCATAGTGCTTGATACCCTGGCCAAGATCGCGGACAAACTGCTGAGATTGGGCGCTCTGCACGTCGGCGGCGGTGAGACCCTGCTGCTTGTTGGTAGCGGCGTAGAACTCAGCAATCAGGGTGCTGAGGGCGCTGGTACTGATCTCGGGGTCGGTGTGGCCCCAAGAGAAGCGGCCCCACTCGGGGTGGCCAAACTTGCCCCAGCCCTGCGGATCCTTGATCAGACCGAGCATATCGCTCCAGCCAATCGGTTTGTTTGGCCAGCCGAGCGCCTCGGCCATAGGCTTCCACATGCCGATCACCACCGGGGTGAGAACCAGTGGCTCGCTCGAAACGGACACGCTCTGGTTATTAGACTCCTGCTTGAGGACCTCTAGCCACGTGCTGGCCGAAGGACTCCAGACGGTGGTCTTCAGGCTCCCGTTCTTGATCTCGGTGCGTGCGGCCCCCGACGACTTGTTCGTGCCAGTGACGAAGACCGGCTTATCGCCAACCTTCACGCTCTGGCTGTTGAAGGTGGTGATACGCTC
>CAIXLU010000426.1 GCA_903920315.1 uncultured Oscillochloris sp. | reverse complement strand
CAGAGAAATCCACAATCCACAATCCACAATCCACAATCCACAATCCACAATCCACAATCCACAATCCACAATCCACAATCCACAATCCACAATCCACAATCCACAATCCACAATCCACAATCCACAATCCACAATCAACCCACGAGTTGTTCCACTAGCGCGGCGAACTCGTGGAGATTCACCGGCTTGCTCATATACTCGTTCGCCCCGGCCTCCAGACAGCGTTCGCGGTCGCCCGGCATAGCGAGAGCAGTCAGGGCCACTATCGGCGTCGCTGCGAATGCGGGCAGTGCCCGCAACTGGCGGATGGCCGACAATCCATCCAGCACTGGCATCTGGATGTCCATCAGGATGAGATCCGGCTGCGACTCGATGGCGCGGGCGATGGCCTCCTGTCCATTGCGCGCCACCACGACCTTGTGCCGCCGATGGTTCAGGTATTCGCTGAATACACTGATCGTCGACTCATTATCCTCGGCCAACAGAATCACGGCACTGCGAGGTGGGTTTTCGGGCTGGTTCGCCGCAGTTGAATCACCCCCAACGAGTTTACCCGACACCCGTGTCACGGGGTACCAGGGCAAGCTCAGGGTGAAGCGACTACCCTTCCCTGGGCCATCGCTCTCGACTCCAATACTGCCGCCGAGCAAGTCCGCCAGACGCAGTACCAGAGCCAGACCAAGCCCCGTACCCTCGTGCTGCCGCGCCAGGCTGCTGTCGAGTTGAGTGAAGGGCTGGAACAGGCGCTCCATATCCGCTGCCGCAATACCGATGCCGGTGTCATCCACCACAAAGGCGATCTGCTCCCGCTCCGCGTCGGCGATCACCTCCAGATGTACGCACCCGCCCGCCGATGTGAACTTGACCGCATTGCCAAGCATGTTCACGAGCATCTGTTTGAGGCGTCGTGCGTCAACCTTCATGAGTATAGATTTACTGTTACAGGTGAAGCGTACCTGAATTTTCTTGCGGACTGCGATTTCCTGAATGAAGACTAGGCTCGCCTCGCAGATTTCGGTGACGACATGTATATCGGCGTGCATTTCCATGTGGCCAGCCTCAATCTTTGAGAGATCGAGGATGTCGTTGATCAGCGTTAGCAGGTGTCGCCCGCTTGTCTCGATCTGCCGCGTCGAGCGGATCTGACGCTCGTTCAGCGGGCCGGCAACTTGTTCCGCCAGCATCTCAGAGAAGGCCAGGATGCCGTTCAGTGGGGTGCGCAACTCATGGCTCATCGTAGCCAAGAACTCGTCCTTGGTGCGCAGCGCCCGCGTCAGTTCCGCGTTCATCTGGCTCAGATCGGCGGTGCGCGCCTCAACCCGGCGCTCAAGTTCATTATTAAGCTGCTGAATCTCATCCTCACGCCGCCGCCGCTCGGTGATGTCGCGGACGAAGCAGATTAGCTGTCGTTCGCCGTTATCAATCGAATGAATGCTGGCTTCCACATCAAAGATGCTGCCATCCTTGCGGCGGTGGTACGTCTCAAATCTGCCCATCCCGGCGCTGATTATATGGCGGAGAAGCGCTTGTTTCTCCGGTGCGAGGTTCGGTGGGTTGATGTCTGCGACGTGCATTTCCAGAAGTTCAGCACGGCTGTACCCAGACATGGCACAGTAGGCGTCGTTCACATCACTCAAACGCCATTGCCGATCGAGGACGAAGAAGCCATCCAGCGCCGTCTGTAAGATTGTGCGCAGGCGATGCTCGTTCTGGCGCAGCGCCTCCTCGGCTTGTTTGTAGTCGGTGATGTCGCGCATATTGGATACCAGTGCGCCCACCGCCGGGTCGTCGAGCAGGTTGGTGATGGTTGCGTCAATCCAGCGCCATGATCCGTTGCTGTGGCGCGCACGGAAGATGCCGATGCGTTCCGCGCCGGGGGTACGCATCACCTCGTTGAATGGAATCATGACCGACTCTAGATCCTCGGGGTGGATCAGGCTGAATGCGCTTTCCCCAATCCGGCTCTCGCGGTAGCCCATAGTGCGCTCGTAGTTCGGGCTATTGTAGATCACCCGGCCATCTGCGTTCACCAGCGAGATCACGTTCCCACTCTTCTCGATCATTGTGCGGAAGCGTTTCTCACTGTGGCGTAGACGTTCGGTGATGGCCTGACGCTGAGAGAGTGATTGGGCCAGCCATACCGAGATCGCCACTCCGACCAGCAGCGTCGCCCAGGGCAGCGGCGTCTCACGCTTGGCCAGATAGTCTGGGGTTGGCCCCGCAACAATACGCCAGCTTCGACCCGCCACATCAAACGTCTCGGTGTGACCCATGCCCGCCATCATGCTACCGAGGCTGAAATAGGTGTTTGTTACTTCAGATTCCGCGCCCACGAGCGCGGAGTAGACGTAGAAGGGTTTGTTGCTACCAGTAGTCAACGTATCATCGAATAGAGAGACATTTATGTTACTGAAGGGAGGGTGCTGTAGCGGCGCGCTGATCATTTCGTGAACACGGAACACTCCCATCACAAAGCCCGTAATGCTTGCCCGCCGTGCGGCAACGGTATCGGTGGCTGCTCCCACGCGGTAGACCGGCCAGATGATGAGGAAGCCCGGTGCTTGGTTGGTTATCAGGTATGTGGGCGCGGTGGCGGCGGCCCCCCCGCTATCGCGGGCGCGAATGAGCGCCTCGCGCCGGATCGGATTCGAGTTGAAGTCGTAGCCGATAGCGGCAAGATTTGGTTCGAGTGGCTCGTTATAGTCGGACACCACATACTCGGCTCGCTCGGCGGCGGGCACTATCGCACCGTGTGCGTCGTGTTCGGTGATCGTAAAGCCGGGAAAGCCCTCGGCGCGCATGATGGATTCGTAGGCTGGGCGCTGCGCCGCCGATACCACGGGTGCCCACACCAAGGACTGGATGCCCGGCGATTGATTCGTGTTTACCAGATGTGTCTGCACAAAGGAGTGAAACTCGGCCCGCGTCACCTGCCCCTCCGATGCGGCGTACAGAGCACCGAGCATTTCTACATCATGTGTGTACTCGCGGATCTCGGTGCTTATCGTGATGATAGCGGCGGTCGCGTCGCCTTCAAATTCTGCCGAGACTCGACCTAACTCCACCCTCCACAGAGTGAAGAAGAGGCCAATTGAGATGATCAGCCCGATATCGAGTGTGGCCAATGTCATCAGCCGAGTCTCTAGCCAGATCCTGATTCGCATGCCCATCCAGATCAGCGGTGGAGCAACCAGCATGATGCCGAGGGCGTCGCTGCGCCACCAGGAAAACCACGTCGTCACGTAAATGTCTGCCCCCATGAGCCCAGTGATGGCATATGTGGCAACACCGATGGTTGCGTAGATGGGGCAGGTCAACCCAATGATCACGATAGCTCTGAGCAGATTGTCCAGCAACGACCAGCCCCACACCATACGACTTTCCTGAAGTCGTGTGTAGCGACGGAGTAGGTGAGCAACGGCTGCGGCCTGTGCGGTCGCGCCACAGGCGATAGCGCATGCTGCGGCCAGAGCGACCAGCGGCACTTTGAGGAAAAAGACGAGCCACATGCTGGCGATGAACATGCCCAGCCAGAGGCCAGCCACCGCTCGGCGAGGTTCGATCACCAGCATCACGGCCACCGCAAATCCGGCAGGTGGCCAGATCAGCAGAGTGTCCCAGAGCGATGTAAGCGGTAGCACGCAGATCTGCGTGAGGAAGACGTACATTGCCGCGACAGAGCCGACAGTGACTAGAAAGGGGGCGATGGTGAAGCGGAATCGGGCTTTCATAAACCAACAATGGCATGCTGAAGAGCAGTAATCACTGCATCGGTCTGTGCGGGGGTTCCTACGCTGATTCGGATATAGTCGCTCAGCAGAGGTGTATTGTAATAGCGCACCAGCACGCCCATCCGCTCCATCGCCAGCTTCAGATCGCGGGCGTTACCCTGCGTTACCCGACAGAGGATGAAGTTCGAATCGCTCGGATACGGTGCGAGGAAGGGCAGTTCACTCAGCCGCGCCAGCAGCCGACTGCGCTCTTCGACAATCCGGGCCACATTCACTTGCAGGTAATCCAGATCATCGAGTGCGGCGATGGCTGCCGTTTCCGCACCGAGGCTCAGGTTATAGGGCTGCTTGATCTTCCAGAGTTGGGCAATCATCCAGGCAGGGAAGATGCCGTAACCAATACGCATTCCAGCCAGGCCAGCCCATTTACTGAAGGTGCGCAGCACAGCTAGGTTCTCGTACTGGCTCACCCAGGGGATCACGCTGGCGTCACCGTTCGGATCGACAAACTCCATATATGCCTCGTCCATCACCACCAGCAGCGGCAGGCGCAGCAGCCGTTCGATCTCGTCAGGCGGGGTGAGGTTGCCCGTTGGGTTGTTCGGTGAGGTAAGAAAGAGAACCTTGGCCCGGCTGACGGCGGCGGCCACCTCAATGGCCGGGATGTTCAGAGAGAAATCGGCGTGGCGCGGCACGCGGATCACCTGTCCTCCGTTTACGCCGGTGTCGAAGCTATACATGCCGAAGGTAGGTGGACAATCAATCACCGCGTCACCGGGCGACAGAAAGAGCCGCAGCACCAGATCGATCAGCTCATCCGCGCCCGCCCCGCACAGGATACGCTCGACCGGCTGAGCGACATAGCTGCTCAGCGCAGTACGCAGCCTGGTCTGGTTGGGGTCGGTGTAAATGGCAATGGAAAGGCGACCCGTGGGGCCGTCTGTGGTGGCCAGATCCGCGAGAGCCTGCGTGGTTCGCGGCGACGGGCCATAGGGATTCTCGTTGGCATCCAGCTTCACCAGCCGCTCGATGGGAATTCCCAGGCGAGCCGCCAGCACATCAAGAGGCAGGATGGGTGTATAAGGTTCCAGCCCGGCGATCTCAGGCCGAATCAGATGAGTGATTGACATCAGGCCCTCCTCTGCTTCACTATACCCCATGATACCATGTGGGGTAGCGTGTGTGCGGTAGTCCCCGATGCTTGCCTAGGTGATGATTCCCCCCTCACCCCCTGCCTCCTCTCCCACACGGGGAGAGGGGGTATTCCGCAGTTTGATCTCAAATCCCCAAATTGTATGGTCAATAGTTAAGATATGTAACCATAAAAAGGCCATTTCACATCCCTCATGCACGTTCCCCAACGTTACAGAAATAGCCCGTAAAACCCAGGAGCTTCAGCCCTGGGATATAAGGGCTTCACCCGCGTGAGCGGCTTTAGCTGTAGCGTTGCCATAGGGCTTTCTCGTGCCGCAAACCGCTTGCAATAGAACGAATAATCTGATACACTATCGTCATAGAATGGAGGCATGTGTGTCCTTGCGAAAACCAAGCGGGTCACACGTGCTCTGCGGGGAGACATGTCGCGGCGGGACACGCCGCGACACAAAACGCCTGTGGAGACTCGGTAAGCCCAACCGTCGTGGTTGGCGCGGGTTGATGAAGCAGGAAGCCCACGAGCTTTAGCCTTGGGTATTTCACGATCGAAACTATGCGCAACAGCACAACAAACGTCGGTTTAGAAAGGCGAGACACGCTATGCACTCAGTGGTAGCAATCAAACAGGTGCCGGACACATCCAATGTTCGGATTAACCCTGAGACTGGCACGTTGATCCGCGAGGGTGTCCCCACGATCATCAACCCCTACGACATCCACGCGGTTGAGATGGCCGTGCGGATCAAGGAAAAGTTCGGCGGAACTGTGACGGTCATCTCGATGGGGCCCCCCAAGGCTATGGAGTCGCTGACAGAGTGTGTGGAGCAGGGCGCGGATCGGGCCATTCTGATCAGTGACCGGCGCTTCGGAGCCGCCGACACCCTGGCAACCTCGTACGTGCTGGCGCACACCATTGAGGCGCTTCTGAAGGAAGGGCCTGTTGATTTGCTGCTGTTTGGCAAGCAGGCGATTGATGGCGATACCGGCCAGGTTGGGCCGGGGGTGGCCGCACGGCTCCAGGTACCATTGCTCAGCAACGCGGTGATGATTGAGTCCTTTGACCCGGTGGCACGCAAGGCTGTGATCCACCGCAAGATTGAGCAGGGCGTTGAGGTGATCGAGACGAGCCTGCCAGCACTGCTCACGGTCGAGAAGGAGATCGCTACGGTTAAGCGGGCATCGCTGTCGAATGTGATCAATGCTGCCCGTTACACACCGGAGCTGTGGACTGGCGATCTGCCGGTGCCCTTCGATCCTGACCAAATTGGGATCAAGGGTTCGCCCACGATTGTCGGTAAGGCATTCACGCCGACACCACGTGGGGCCGGGGCGATCTTGTCGGTGGCGGAGAAGGGTTTGAGCAAGACCGTGGCCGATGCGCTGGCGATGATTGTCGAGGCCAGCGTCGTCACGTTTCAGAACCACGACGGAGGTAGGCCATGAGCGAGCAGGTTGAGACGTCCCCCCCGCGCATCTGGGTGTTTATCGAGCAGGAGGAAGGCCGGCCGCACCCTGTTTCGTGGGAGCTGTTGGGCGCAGCGCAGCGCTTGGCCACAGAACTACCTGGCAGTGTGGTCGAGGGCGTGCTGCTTGGTCATAATGTGGCCGGGATCGCGCCGGAGGCATATCGGTACGGTGCCAAGCGTGTCTATCTGATTGACGATCCGATCCTGGAACCTTACCGCAACCTGCCCTACGGGCACGGCGTGAGCAATCTCGTTGTAAAATACCAGCCAGAAATCTTTCTGTTCGGCGCGACAACGCTCGGGCGCGACTTGGCCGGCACGATTGCGACCCGCGTACATACGGGCCTCACCGCCGATTGCACCGAACTGGCAATTGATCCCAAGCTGAAGATCTTAGCCGCCACCCGACCAACGTTCGGCGGCAACCTCATGGCAACGATCCTCTGTCGCAAGCACCGTCCACAAATGGCTACCGTTCGCCCGCGTGTTCTGTCAATGCCCGAGCCATTGGCCGAGTCCGAAGGCGAGCTGCTGCGCGAGACACTTGATCTCCATGAGAGCGACGTTCCCGTGCGGCGCATCCGCCTCATCCCCGGCAAGGAGCAACTCAATATCGAGTATGCCGACGTAATCGTCGCCGGCGGGCGCGGCATGGGCGGGCCGAAGGGTTTCAAGCTGCTTGAAGAACTGGCCGATTCCCTTGGCGGAGTCGTCGGTGCTAGTCGCCCCGTCATTGATGCCGGTTGGCTTCACCACGAACACCAAGTTGGGCAGACGGGCAAAACGGTACGACCCAAGCTCTACATCGCCGCCGGGATTTCCGGCGCGGTGCAGCATACGGTCGGTATGAGTGGCAGCAATTTTATCCTGGCGATCAACTCAGATCCCAAGGCACCGATCTTCCAGATGGCCAATGCGAGCATCGTGGGTGACCTCTATAAGGTCATCCCGGAGCTGATCAGGCAGGTGAAAGGAATAAACAATGGCCAGTAAGCACACCTTCGATGCTATTGTGGTGGGCGGCGGGCCGTCGGGATCTGCGGCGGCGCTGACCATGGCGCGTGCTGGCCTGAAGACGATCCTGATCGAGCGAGGTCGCTTTGTTGGGGCCAAGAACTTTTTCGGCGGGGTGATGTATACCCACGCCCTGGCCGACGTCCTGCCTGACTTCTGGGAGCGGAAACCACCCTTCGAGCGGCCCGTCACCGAGCAGGGCTACTGGATGCTCTCTCCCGATAGCGTTGTCCGGATCATGCACAAGAGTGAGCACTACAAGCAGGAACCGGCTGAGGCCCACACGGTTCTACGGGCACTGTTTGATCCGTGGCTGGCGGAGCAGGCGGTCAGCGCGGGGGCGCTCCTGATCACCAAAACGACGGTGACGCACATCCTGCAAGATGCAAAGGGGCGCGTCATCGGGGTCAGAACCGACCGACCGGACGGCGAGATCTTCGCGCCCATCGTCGTTATTGCCGAGGGCGTCAATAACCTGCTGACGCAGAAACTCGGCTTGATCAAGAACGACCTCCCGCCGCGCTTTGTGGCTCTGGCGGTGAAGGAGTACATTAGCCTGCCGGCCAAGGATATCCAGGCCCGCTTCGGACTCAGTGGCCCGAACGAAGGGGCGGCGATTGATATATTCGGCGATGCCACGCTGGGACTCCCCGGCACCGCGTTTCTCTACACCGACCGCAACGGCCTCTCGATTGGCGTCGGCTTGCTGCTCGAAGAGTTTGTCACCCACAAACTGCGGCCCTACGAGGTGCTGGCCCGCTTCAAGAATCACCCTGTCATTCAGCCCTACCTTGAAGGTGGCAAGCCGCTGGAATATGGCGCGCACCTGATCCCTGAAACCGGCTACAACCGTATGCCCAAGCTGTCGGCTGCTGGCGTCATGGTTGTGGGCGATGCTGCGGGTATGGTTGACGCCGTGCATCGTGAGGGAACGAACTTGGCCATGACCGCCGGTAGGCTGGCGGGTACAACGGCTGTCGCCGCGCACCAGGCGAACGACTTCTCCGCCACGTTCCTCAAACAGTACCGGCAGAGCCTGGAGGAGAGCTTCGTCCTCAAGGATATGAAGCAGTACCGCCGCATGACCGATTTTCTCGACAGCTCACCGCATTTTATGGGAACGTACGCCAATTTCCTGAACGACGCCGCGTTGCGCTACTTCACGGCCCACGGGATTCCCAAGCGCGATATGGAGAAGCAGATCGTCGGGTTGCTCCAGGAGCGCCGCTCCTTCTTCGGTATTGCTCAGGATATGGTCAAGCTGCTACGCGCAATGAGGGGATAATACGATGAAGAATGACCAGAAACACCAGCCCTTGAACCCCGACCTTAAAGCGACCTTGCCGACGGTCAATGTCAACGACCTCGTCGTCTCGATCAAGTACTACGTGGATGAGGAATTTGCCCACATCCAGGTGCGCGAACATACCATTTGTACGACGTGTGCGCCGAAGCCGTGCCTTGACTTCTGCCCGGTGCATGTCTTCACCCAGGACGGTCAGGGCCGGATTATGGTTGGCTACCAAGCATGCGTGGAATGCGGGAGCTGCCGCATCGGTTGTCCCCCTCACAATATTGACTGGCAACTGCCGCAGGGTGGCTACGGTGTCGCCTACAAGTTCGGCTGAAAATAGCCGATAGCCGATAGCCGATAGCCGATAGCCGGGCATTTTCATGCGGTGTTGTACACGAATCGCATGGGCATCTGAGGAGATTTACATATGCACGAGACGGCAATTCTACAGATCGATCAGGCTGCGCTGGCGATGATCCAGGCGCTCGACACGTATGGCGAGGAGATGAAACCGTTCCTCGACCCCGAGCATCTGGAGATGCTACATTCCCAGGTCGTTAACCTACGGCGCGTGCTGCTTGGCCTGGAGATGGGGATTCTGTACCAGGACTGGCAGGTACCCGAAGAACTGCTCCAGCAGGCCAGCAGAGAGTTGATTCCGATCAACACGGCCGCAACACGCATCAGAGACGCGGCGAACCGGGGTTCGGACGAGTAGGGCAATGTCTGTTTGGCCGTATGGAGAGCGCAGGCGAAACGCCTGCGCTTTTGTTATGTGCTTTGATAAGGGGTCAGGAGGCAGGTTTACCAGCGCTGTCTGAAACCTGAAACCTAAAACCTAAAACCTAAAACCTGAAATCTAAAATCTAAAATCTAAAATCTGTATGCAAGCATCTGCATCGTCCCTCCAGGATTTACATGCGCCCTACGCCGATTTACTGCGGGCTGCGCTGGATCTGGCTAGCCCAATGGGGGCGAGTGTTGCGGTAGATATTGGCTGTGGGCCGGGGTTGAAGGCTGGTTGGCTGGCGGATCATCTGGCTCCTGGTGGGCTGCTCTTGGGTGTTGATCGTGATCGGGCGGCGATTGCGGCGGCGGCGCGATTGCACCCTGGTGGCTGGCTGGTTGCCAACGCCCGCGATATGCCAGTGCAGACGGCCTGTGCCGAGATCTGTTGGTGTGTGGCCGCTCTGGAACTGTTCGATTCGCCCCATCTCGCTCTGTGCGAGGCGCGACGTATGGTGTGTCCCGGTGGCAGCCTGGTGGTGGCCCTGGCCACGCAGCTTTGGGCGCGTCGGCGGGATTGGCCAGCGGCGCTCTACACCGCCTGGGCCGACCGCGACCCGCCGCCGCCCGCCGATGGGCTGGGCGATGATCTCGTCGCCGCCCTTTCTGCTGCGGGATTCGCGGAGGCGACGCTGCGGGCCTATCTGCTCGACCCGCCCGGCATGAGTCTGGCCCGTGCGGCGCTGCCTCTGGTCGGTTGGGAACGGATCGCCCCCGCCGTCGCGAGCCTGCTTACGCCCGATTCCCTGGCTGCCTGCGCAGAGGCTGAGGCTCGGGCGGAGCCTGATCCGCTGTCGCTGCTCGTGGTGGCCGTGGGTCGGGGGTAACGT
>CAIXLU010000425.1 GCA_903920315.1 uncultured Oscillochloris sp. | reverse complement strand
GCATCGCCCGAACGGTCGGCGACGACCAGGCGTTCGCATGCGCGGCCCTCCCACCTGGCGGTACGGTTGTTGCGGGGCGACAAGCGCGCCGCCCACGAGCGGCTAACTCAGTTGCTGCACCTTGTGGACGTGGGCGACCTGCTTTCGTCGGCGAGCAGCAGGCGGCAACGGGCACTGTGGACTCCCGCCGCGCAGCAGAACACATCATTGTCACCGGAGTCATCCTCTACCCAGATAGCAGTAAGCCATATGCACGGTGTACCAGTGCAGTGGGCGCAAGGACGGCCCTGCCGACCGGCGCTGAACTCCTGGGAAGGGTATTATCCTGGCCCTGGCATGCATGCAGATGATCCGTCTGGGTCATTGTGCTGCGGTAGCTGTTCATCCGGCATCCAGAAATTTTAGCGAAGGTATTGCTTACACAAAATGTAAGGTGCTGATAGTGTTAGCTCACTATCGCGAGCCGCTGATCAAAGCTACTATGTTTACCAGACGGGTATGGTCGGTGACCTGGAAAGTGTTCGTCGAGAGTTTGAATGTTCTGGATTTGACTCAGATCAATGCGTCGCCAGTCGGGGAGACGACCTGACGAACTTTGCCCCCGCACCTGAAAGCACAACAGTTGATATTTACCACTCTGAACTCCGTAAACATGTGGCTCAGCGATTCGCAGGAGACCGTGATAGGAGAATGAGAGCAACTGCTTGTTAACAATCGCTGCTCTAATGATCGTGTCCATAGAAGGTTCCTTATGGTTGCTTCAATTGTTAAAAAAGTGTGGAGATAGCGTACCATCTCCACACTTCCGAATAGCTTCCGAACCTATGCTTTAGGTGGCCCCTCACGCTCCCACGTGCGCCCCGGTTTCTGTGTTGGCGGCAGTGGCTTATCCCCTCTCTCAATCGTGACCTCACGGGGTTTCGGGATTTGTCCACCCCGTGGACCCCGTTCAATGTACTCCCCAGGTTTTGCGGGAGTCTGCCCAGGTTTTTGAAGTTGTGGCATTCTAATCTCCATCAATAGGATTGTGGTCTAGCATCACACACGATCATTCATTGATCCCATTAGTGTTCGACATCGAACACGCAGCGAACAGAGAGCATCGCAAAGCTGCGACGAGCTATCAACGAATCATGTCATGCACAGTTCAAGCGGTGTTATGCTCCTTGTCACCACGGTGATCTTCCACTCCTGGCGATTCTAGATTCAACATCCTCGGATTATCCACTTCTGCCCACGAACCCTGCGGAAATGGTAAGGTGGTTGTTTTGAGATCGCCCACTTGTGCTGCTGGACTTCGCCTAGTATAAAACTGACACTACGGTTGTCGAGGCTAAATGTAGTTCGATTCTGTGATATTGCAGAGGCACTACAGCCGATAATTTTACCGGTATTGGTACTCAACAACTGCCGTAATCGCTGCGGCGATTTCCTCCATAAGGTTTGCAGGCATACGCCCGATACGGGTGACGAAGTGTTCCAGTCCGACGGATCGCATCTGGAAAACATCAGCGGTGAATCGCTTGTTGGACCCCGTCCTGCATCGCAGATCGACAGGTACTAGCCAAAGTTTCTCGTCATAGGATGGAAGCCACCCCGTCAATGGAATGATCAGCTTGATTGGGGGTATGCCGATGGCATCGGTGCTCACTACTACGGCGGGGCGTGTCTTCCGAATCTCAGCACCCCTCGTCGAGTCGAAGGCCACCAGCCAGATCTCACTGCGGCATGGCGTGTTACTTGTCGGGGGCATTGTCGATGATGTCATCCGAGAAGTCCTGCCAATCAGGATCAGGTACGTAGTCTGAGGTCATCTGTATAGCCTGCTCGGCCATAATGCGCCGACGTTCCTCTAGCGGTAGTGCAAGGAAAGCCCGACGCTGGAGGAGGCTAAGCGATGGCGTCGCTTCGGCGAGACCGGGAACCAAGGCCGATGCCTCCTCTGCACTGATCAGTTCCTCGGCCAGACCACGCAGCACATGGCGGCGCAACCATGTGGGTTCCTCGCGTGGGATCCGGCCCGGCTCATCACGCCGCCAGCCCATGCGGTTGATGTCGATACACCACTGCTTATAGTAGGAAGCGGTAATGATTTCGAGGTCGCGCAGCCGACGCACGAGTGCCTGGATGCTCATGCCGAAACGCTGTTTGAGCAGCAACAACTCGTTGGCCGAGATAGAGCTACGCGTTGTCCCTACTTCTTGGCGGATCAAGGCCGCTGGCGCAAGCAGGGCCGCGCCGAAGCGAAAAGCGGCTAGCTCCACCTGGGTGTCTGCGAGAGCAGAGACGTCAAGGACGAGGTGCCCAAGCTCGTGGGCTAGGTTGAGGCGCTGGCGCTCGCCCACCACTTTCTCGTCGCTGACGACCGCAGCCGCCGCTACATGCCCGTCGCGCATACGGACGACGGCAGAGATGCCGTCGAAACGCTCGTCAGCGTCGATCTCCAACACATGGACAAGGTGATCTTCCAGCGTAGCTGTGACACTTGCCAGGGGCGCAGTCCCGAGTTTCCACTGGGCGCGAACTTGGGCGGATGCTTCTTCGGCATCCTCAACACGGGCGATAGCGATGCTCCCCACAGCGAGATCGATAGTGGGACAAAGCTGGAGGCGATCCTGGAGTTGCACACGCCGTTCGAGGGCTTCGGCGACCTGGCTCTCGACACGCTCTTGCTCACGTTTCGGCAACGAGGCTCGCCGACGATAGCCGATGAATGAGACTTCCACCTCAGGTGGGACGGCGAGGTGCATCGCCTTTACCCCCAAGGCTGCCGCGAGCAACGCAAGAATGCGCGGCGAGGGCTCGGATTTGCCCAGTTCGTACTTGGAGAGCCCCTGCTTGGTAATTGCACCGCCAAGGGCCGCCGCAAGCGCGTCGAGGGACATCCCGCGAGCGAGGCGCATCTGCTTGAGTCGGCGTCCGATGACCATAGCGGGCCTTCTATTGCTAATATCAGTGCTGGTTGACAATTATATCAATTTATTCTAAACTTGTCAACAGTGTCGGCACATCATACAGGGCAAGCGCATCATACCTAAGGGGACGGCTGAGGTAAGGGGCTGAATCGATCCCAAAAAAGACCCGCCTACAAGTGCCATGAGAGAGAGAGCAAACGGCAGCCGACAAGGTAAAGACCCGCCTACAAGTGCCATGAGAGGCAAACGGCAGCCGACAAGGTTAGGAGATCGCATGAGCGGCCCTCTTCGCTACACCGAGTTCTACACGCGCACCATTCAACAGCACAAGGTAGGGTTCAAGAATGTACCGGGCGGGACTGGCAACGGAAAGACAAGCGCTATCCCCGGTGTGGTCGCGACTGGTATGAGCGGCCACCAACTTCTCTATGTCGCTAACCGTATCCAACTCCTCACTGAAATGGCGGCCAAGCTCACGCGTGAGAATATCCCCTTCGTGCATCTCCATCGTGACGATGATCTCGTCATGCAACTGCTCCAGCGGCCTCATCTACGGGCAGGTCTCGACGATCTTCTGCACGTATCCTCACTTGCCGCGCCGCTGGCAGCCGTCGAACGGGCAAGCGATAGAACTTTGGGAGCAAAAGCCATCCGGCATGCGATCACACAGATCGAGCAGTTGCAGCCCTTCGCCCACGTTCCCACGGTGGCCGAACAGGTGGAGAGATACGCCCGCGTCCTAATGCACAGCCTCCAGCGGCTCCTCCGTGAAACGGCGCGTGGTGCAACAGGGGAGGAACGCCCCCGAATCCATCGTGACCTCACCGCGCACCCGACCATCCGCCACCTCTTCCCCTACATCGAATTCCGCGAAGCGAAGAAGCCCGTGCTTCTGGTGACCCTACACAAGCTTTTTCATGGCTTCTTTGACGGGCGGAAGATGGTCAACCTCTCTCAACTCAAAGAGGCTGACGGGGGCTACGTGGTCTTTCTAGACGAGTTCGACTTCCTGGAGAGCAATCTCATTGATCTCATCTGTAACGATGCCGAAATCGAAGCGCCCTTCGCTTTTGTTGAGAATTTTTACCAAGCGATGACCCGGCATAAGCTGCCGCTGCTCGGTTACCCAACAGAGGACTCCGACGTCCGCAGGCGCATCGAGCAAATCATCGCCGAGATCGATGTCCTGCGCAATAGTGGCCTCAACTTCCCCGCTATCAACCAGTTCACCTGTAGCTCGCCGCAGATCAAGGGCCATGCTATTTTCCAGACCACGCGAACGGTGACTAACCGCCCCCTCTACCTTCGGCAGACCGAGCGATCATTCGCTGTCGTTCCTCCCGATGAACTAGCGGACGACGAGCAGGGCCTGTCGGCATTCGCGCTCTTTCAGGCGGTGACAGCCGCGATGCGCCGTATTCTCTACCTCTTCAAAGACCTGGAGCTGAGAAAGCCAATTCTCTACCGAGAGATGCTGAACCAATGCTACGCCCATACCATTTTCGCTACCGGCATGGGCCTTATCCGGCAGGTGCCGCCACGCTATCCGACCCAGTCTACACAGTTTGGTCGACTCCTCGACAACGGCTACAACCTCTACGAGATCCACGACCTCCAGCAGACCTCGGATCGCGACGAGGTCTCATTTCGCCATTTTGCCATCAACACGACTCCGGAGAAACTCCTCCTCTCCCTCGCCACCCACAACTTAGTTTTCGGCCTCTCGGCCACAGCCGACATCCCCCGGTGTGTCCGCAGCTTCAGCGAGGAGTGGCTCCGCCAACAGGAGGGCTTCACCTTTATCCCCGTGGACAATGCAGATCACGCAATCATCGCTGAACTCAACACGGCGAAGCAGGCCATCCGCGCCAACCAAGTGGCGGTCGCCGTCGCAGAAGATCTCGACGAGCGAGAGCCACTTGGGCATCAGTTGCGCCAGTTCATTGACGCAGTCGCCGCCGATGAGGAGTTTGGCGGCGATGACGACGGCGGCTATCGGCGCGGGCGGGCCACCACGTTCTTTGCCACCCTACAGTGGATCATCAAACGCGGCCCCTTGAACGCGGGGGTGCCCGACACGCATCTGCTCTTCTTCAACTCATTCCGGCAGATCCGGGCGCTGCTGACGCGGCGACCTCAGAGTAGCAGCGGATTTGAGGTGCGCCCGCGCCCGCAGACAGGTTCGGGGCGCTTTGACGCCTATGAGGTTGTGTTCGCCGGCCAATGCTTTCTCGTCCTGTTCTATGACGCACGACAGGGCCAGACGATCAATACCGACAGGGTGGTCGCGCAGCGCTATGCCGAACTCTTCTGGGAAGAGCTGCCGGTGCTCGTCGTGACTACCTACCCCTCAGCGGGCAACGGGGTCAACCTACAGTACCGCCCCACACCCGATGAGACACACCAGACCGATTTCACCCACGTCCATCTCCTGGATGCCCCCTACTTCTACTTTGGCCCAGTCAGCGCGGAGCAGAGCGCTACCGAACAGACGGCGACGATCAAGCAGAACTTTTGGTACCTCGCCAAGCTTTTTGAGAGCAAACTGCTCAGCTCTGAGCGATTCCGCCGCTACCTCGCCAACATCCGGTACCCCGGCCTTAGCCAGGAGTATCGCGATAACGTCAGCACGGCACGCGACGCACTCCTGAACCGGGTCGCCACCTATATCCAGGCCATCGGGCGCGTCGAGCGTGCATGGGTGAAGATGCCAGACCAACTGCTACGCTGCAGTCGCGAGGTCTATGACGACCTCGCGACGTTCTGTACCGGCTCCGCCTACGCAGATGTGTTCGAAAGTCGCCAGAATCTCAACTCGCCCAACCTCCAGTGCGTCTGGGCATCCATCCGCCATGTTGAGCAGCGACAAGCAGAAATCATTGAACGGACGTGCGACGAACGATTGGAAGCAATCAATACCCGGTGCCGCGAGGCTCTTGACAAGCTCGTCAACCGCCTGGAGCGCTTCCGCCAGGGTCAGGACAGCGGGGCGAAGGAAGAGTGGATCAAGCTGCGCGAGGCCGTCCTCCGGCTCGATCTGCATGCCCCCGTGCTTAAGCACTACCACTGCCTGTTCCAAACCAGCTACGCATACCAGGGGACGATCTACCTTGACGACAACCGCACCATCCACCGTAAGGATGCCGCCCCGCTCGGGTGTCGGCAATGGAAACTAGATGGTGTCTATCGCCGGTTGCGCCACAACCCGATCATCGAGCGATTCTTTGCCAAACGCGGATATGAACTCGGGGTGACCAGCCTCGCCCAGACCTTCCTCACGCCCTATTGCTACCAGGCCATCCTCACGGGGGCGCTTGGGGAGACAGCCGTCTTCGCCCTGCTCCAGCATGAGCACATCTCCCTAGAGACGCCGCCCGACGCACTGTTTGAGATTGCGGACCTCCGTATCACCGGGCGACCGTGGTACATCGATGCGAAGTACTACAGCGAGCGAACACTGGATAGCTTCCAGATGTCGCCTGCCGACGCAGACTGGCTACCGAAGTTGAACGAAGATGACTTCATGCACAATGCGAAGGCGAAGTTCGCGTGCATCAAGGCCCACCATCAGGGCGAAGGCAACTCATGCAAGCTGATCTACCTCAACCTTGCGAGCACGAACGACCGGGCACGACGCTACCTTAGTGCCGATGGGCAGTTCGTCGCCACAGCCGCCGACGCCCAGATCATCATCATCCAAGGCATGTTGAACAGCCAACAGCCGGACACCTACACGGACAACTTCCAGGGATTGCTTGACGAACTGCGCCTCCTGCTCAGCCTCTCCGAAGGAGCCTAGACAAAATGACTCTGATGCGTACTACCACCTTTGTAGTCAACGCCCCCATTGACCCACAACCACTCGATGCCCACTTCACGCTCATTCGCTACGATCTCCCTGCGCGGCTGAAGTTCCTCATGGAAAGAAAGGCAGCGAAAGCATTTGAGCAAATTCATATCGAAATACGATCACAACTTCGGCAGCCCTACTACTTCTACATGCATGATCGGCTTGGTTCCTCAGACTACGCAGTCTATGTGCTGTATAAGGGTACCGACTCGGTGTGCCAACTTGAACTGCGGCTGTTAGATAACGCGCAACTCCCACAGCGAACCGTCTCGTTCCGGGATATTCCACATCACCTAACGCTCAAGCTCCTACAGGCGCAGTACTTTGGCGAAGAGGAAAGTACGCGATTCACGAGCCAAGGCAAGCACTTTTTGCTCGCACGATCCGGCACCAATCGTTTCATCGGACTAGAGATTGAGATCAAAGGTGCCAAGGAGAACAACAAGCACGAAGGCTCCCAGGTCTACCGCCTCCTTGGGCGAGCTACCCGCTTCATCCGAGTCGATGATCCATCTGTGCTCAATAACCACCAGATCACCACATGGGAGTATGTCCAACGGCTCTCACCAAAGGACGGGCTGAACTTGCTGAGCGTCATTCCCCCCAATCAGGTACGAAACTGTCCTCATCCCATCTTCCGTATCTACCGCGAGCAGAGCAGCAGACCCACCCTAGACTACCACGCCCAGCGCAACTACAAGCAGACCCGAGGCTACCTGCTCTCCAGTTTCATTACCGCGTTCATCAACTACCTCGCTCGGTTTGGCATTGACGCAACGCAGGAGTACCGTGAATTCACCCAGCATCGTACCGACAAGAAACAGATGAGCCTTCACATACCTGCCGGTACCGTCATCTGCCTGCTCGACCAGCGCTTGAATCAACACGATGTCCCGTATGCCGCTTACCTCGCATGCTTGACCGAGATGTTCCCACGCTTCGTCTTCGCACCTATCGCCGACATGCTTCAGGCAAACCAGCGACCAACCTTGATTATCCAGGACGTGACGGCTAATGCGTTCGATGCGGGGGGTATTCTTGCAGGCGAGCGTGACCCATACCAGGATCTCTACCGAACCTCGGAGACCGCCGACTGGCCCAAGCAATCGATCTGCGTAAACCCTAACGATGCAGAGACAATGCCTTCGCGAGAGGCGTATCTCTCATACCCCCTCTGCGATTTCGGCAAGCCCAACGGCTTCCCGCTCCGCTTTCAGGTGTGCCTCAACCAACTCGTCATCAAGGATCTCATCCTCAACGATACCCCTGTAGCCGAACGGCTCCCGTTCATGACGCCGACCAGAGCGGACACTGCCTCGCTCCAGTCCTACTTTTTTGCTCGCCGCCAGACCTACAAAGGGGTCTCCTACCCGGTGCTCCTCTTCTTTCAGGAGGGGTACGCAACATTCCTCGACCTGAGATCACCGGGTGACAAGGATCGCCGCGATACACTGCTTGCGGACCTCGGCCTCGATTGGACACGGGATGTGCTTGACCCTTGGCGGGCCAAAAATCGAATCGACAAGGCTGAAGACGAGGTGAAGACGCCCTACCACTTCATCCTTGGACAGGGCCAAGTTATAGAGATTGAAGACTGCCAGGAGCATGTACTCTACGAATATGACCGCATTGGTGTTCGGCAGGCGGCAGTTGAGGAGCCGCTCCTGATCACAGCTTTAAAGCTAGCCCCGCACTACGATGTCCTACGAACACAGCACATGGTGCCGCTTGCACAACTTGTCGGCACGACACCTTCTGGCCCCTCCAAGGTTGAGTCCCCAGATCGGCTCCATGCATCGGCAGCGTTCTATGACCAACTCATCCAAATTGACGCCTTCCTTGATGAACTGGGAGCACACCATCGCCGCATCAGTTTCAATGCCCTGACCAGCGGCGAGAACGGCATCCGCCTTGATGCAATCCTTTTTCCAGAAGGGAAGGGTACACTAGGCCCGGAAGAGACCGATGAATCTTCCCGTGTACGCCCCCGACTGAAAAGGCTCTATCAGCGCCACGGCATGTTCCTGAGCGACAAAGCCATCGATGTGCAGTACTACCATGGCATATGGGTGAACCCCGATGGCCGCTTTATGGTCGGCAGTCCAAACCAGATCAAGTTCGACCAACCACGCGCCCACCTTATTCGGCGGTTCCATACCTATACCGGGCATGATCGCTTTCCTATCGAACTGTTCCTAAACACCCTTGGAGTTCTTTTCGTACGTCCTGAACAGTACACGGTCTACCCCTACCCATTTCACCTCATCGACCAGTATGTCAAGATTAAGCTACATTGGAACCAATAAATTCGTGCGTTTTCACATCAAAAATTCTATGCGATAAGCAGACTATCAAGATCTTTGCTTATTACCACTCCGTACCAACCTGATCATTAATGTCCCATACCACTACCACTTTGGTGTAGGACAGCAACTTCGTTGGAGATATGCAAGGCTATGGGTCGTCTACCGCTCAACCAGCTATGTGCGTGGTAAAGTTGTAACAGCAGTAAGGAGCATTCTATGTACATCCTGACGATCTTTGAGATCAACGATGACATTGAGATCATGTGGCAGCAGGCCGCATTGGATAAGCGCACCCTCCATGCCGCAGCCGTCACATGGGCAAAAAAGTATGGGTGGGAGGCGGAAGATGATGAGCAATCGATTGATGAGCAGTTTGCGGAAGTTCAGGGTTGGTTCGACAATATGGCCGAGGGAGACGACCCGCGTATGATCTTGAGGAAGGCGGATGGGTGATAGGGTAGGACTCTGTTAATGATTTGTAGATACCGATTCCGAATGAGCGGATGCCATCTGGCTCGGCGGCATCGAAGAGGCTATGAGACATTTCATCGTCCGCTCAGTATAGGTATGACCGGAGTGCATGAGATGTAGGGATAGCGACGAGGAGTAGGAGATCATCCATGCCCGACACCCAAAGCGAGACCGAATCACTGCTCGACATTGTGCGCGGCATTGATGGTCGCACGATCATGCTCCCCGAGTTTCAGCGCGACTTCCGCTGGGAGTTGGAGCAGACCTACGACCTCTTCGATTCGTTGATCCGCGAAATCTTCATCGGCACCATCATCTACGGCAAGCCCTCCTTCGGCATGACCCTGCGTGAAATTGACATCCGCCCGCGTAAGAGCAAGGGCAAAGGTAAGGGGAGTATTCCCCAACTCGTCACCCACAACCTCTCGACCGCCGAAATTCTCAAGCAGGCCCAGACCAAGAATCTGCGCATTGTCCTCGACGGTCAGCAGCGCATTACCGCGATCTACCGCGCCATCGTCGGCAAAGATAATGTCCATATTGTCCTACGCGACCTCAGCGGTGCCGAGGACATTGGGCGTCTGACCCTAGAAGAGATGCTGGACTATGTTGCGGGTGAGGAGAGTTCGACGGCGATCTCGGTCAAGCTCGCCGACGCCTACCTTGCCGAGACCAAGGTTTGGGAGCAAGACGACATAGATGAGCGCTTCGCCCAATCGCTCTACGCCCAGACCCAGCTTCAGAATGCCGATCCCGCCCAGCGAAAACAGGCCGAACGGCTCTATCGCCGGGCAATCAGCCGACTGATTGATTTTTACAAGCAGCAAAAGCTGCTGGCCTTCTATATGCTCGATATGAACCTGGAAAAGTTCTGTCTGTTCTTCGAGCGCAGCAACAGTCGCGGCATCCAGCTCAATTTCACCGACATCCTCGCCGCCAAGCTCTACAGCGGCTTCAACCTGCGCAAGCGAATCGAGGAGTTCGAGAGCCTGCACAAAATCACGCTCAACCGCGAGATTGTGGTACGCGCCATCGCCTATATCAGCAGTATCGAGCGTGGCGTCACCATTGAAATTGATAAAACCTACATCCTCAAGCACCTGGAGGCCGATGATTTTAAGAGCCACTGGGATGCCGTCTGCGACCTCTACGCCAGAACATTGCACTATCTGGCAAGTCAGCACTACATCCTCTCGCAGGACTGGATGCCCTCCGAGAACATGGTCATCCCGCTGATGATCTTCCTGCGCGAGATTGGCGGCTTTGACGCGATGAACGAGGAACAGCGACGTTTCATTGAGTTCTGGTACTGGGCCTCGATCTTCGCCAATCGCTACAGTTCGGCGACCAACGAAGTGATTATCACCGACTGCGGTGTACTCACCCAGATCGCACGCGATGAACAGATCGCCACTCGCGGCTACTTTATACGACTGCGCTCACTGATTACCGAGCCGGAGGATCTTTTCAGCTACACCAAGCGAGCCAGCGCAACCTATCGCGGTATCCTCAACCTGCTTGGCTATGCGGCCCAGGGTCTCAAAGACTGGAATAGTACACACACGATCGACATCTCCATGCGCCTAGAGGATCATCATATCTACCCGCGTGCCTACATTGCCAGCGGCCCCGAACTTGACATAGATCAGGCTGAGGCCGAGCAGCTTGTGGACTGTGTCGCCAATCGTACGCTGATTCCGAAGCTGCTCAATATCCGCATTGGCAAGCGACCTCCGGGCGACTACCTCACGGAGAAGCAAAAGAAGAACTCCGAACTCGCGACGTGTCTGGCATCCCACCTTATCCCTCCGGCGATTCTTACGGAGTCAACCTGGAACTCCTGCTTCAGCCTCTTCCTTGACGAGCGCGCCACGGCAATCTTCGCACTCATCGAGCGCTACGCGATCATCCCTGCTACCGAGATGGCCGCCCGCTACGGTCGGCAGGTCGAGACAGACAGCAATGGGCAGACGCCGCACCGCCCCCGGCTAAAAGACATGCTTGCGGACGGGCGAATCAAGATCGGTGACTGGCTTTACATCCAGAAATGTGCGGACAAGCGCGCCCAAGTGGTAAGCGGAGGTGTGGTGGAATTCGAGGGACAGCAGATGCTGATCAACACCTGGGGCCAGCAGGTCACAGGCTGGTTGTCCATCAACATCTACCAGAGCGTTTATCTGGAACGGACGGGCGAACCTCTTGAAAACCTCCGCACAGTGCCATCAGAAGGGGGAGAGGTGTAGGCGGCTTCTTTCGTTGTCAACAACGTCCGCCTACATGTTCACCATGTGCCGATGCGCTCCGCTATCCCCGGAATGTCCAAGGATAGCGTGAGGACACCATCTCGCAACGACTCCACCACCATTAAGGGAGAGCTTTCAATGGATTTTGTCCGCATCGTCCCCGCGCAGCACTTTACCGGTACGCCCGCACCGGCTCACCGACCGTACGCATTCTACGCTGACGCTTTCTCGCTTCATGGGCGAACAATCGCAGATTGCTACCAACTGGTAAAGGGGATCGCCATGCCCCCAAAGGCTGGCTACTACCAGAAAGAACAGCGAACGTCCAGCCTTAGCCGCGCCGCCGAACGGGCCATGATGGAACGCCCCAGCCATGAAAAAGAAAAAATGTTCGTACACCGCCGGTGGCGGCGTCGGCTACAGGCCATGTTGGGCCGGGGATTGGCAGACGACGGGCAACGACCGGGACTCGTCCGGCACGGGACTCGGTGGCACGACGGACAGCGACCGGGACTCGTTCGGCACGGGACTCGGCTCATGCCGACGGGCACCCGGCACGACGGGCGGTCGGACTCGTTCGGCACGACGGGCACCCGGCACGACGGGCGGTCGGACTCGTTCGGCACGACGGGCACCCGGCACGACGGACGGTCGGACTCGTCTGGCCCATGTCCGGCATGGGCGTCATGGATCGCCGGTTTGCTCGCGCGTTGATGCCCATCCATGCAGATTGGTGCGTGACCCGTCCGGCATCCGCATTTCGGGATGCGAGCGGCCCAACACCATTTGTATGGAACACCTTCCCGTCGCGTGACCCCGAGGCACCGCTGGCGAAAATGTCTATTGATCGTGGGCGGATAAGCTACGAAGATTACCCTAAAGAATGGCTAGAGAAGACAAAGTTCATTGTCATCGGAGTGACGATGAACCACGCGAACACCGAACTAGATATTTTTCCCGCGACATGGCGTGCCTTGTCGTACATCGTGTCCGATCCGGAGCGGATGGGCGCACAACCGTTGGCATGGGATATGTCCGTGAATGCGTTTGCGAGCGCACGGATCCACGCCTTGTTCCTCCAGGCTCATACGAGCAACGGGCAGGCGGATATGCTCGCCGCTCGATCATCAAAAGAGGCGCTTGGACTCGAAGATTTCTCACGACTACCTGATCCTGAAGCGGAGTTGGAGTACTACCACTACCTGAGCGTCAACTCCTTGCTCACCGATGAGATCGTCGAGTTATTTGGTATCTCACATCGTTGCTGGCATGGATGCGGGTATCTTGGGTGGCCTGGATTTCCCATGTGTCGGTTCTTCCTCTTGCGGAATCAGTTACCGGCCACATGCACGGTACTTCTGCTCAATGGCCGTGATCGGTTCTTCTACGACCCAAGCCAGACGGCATAAACGGTGTCGTGTAAAATAACTTACCGTCAGTATGTCTCTCCGATTACTCTACCCCTGGCTGCGGGGTCAGAAAAGCACAAAGTGCCCGAGAATACATCCTGGGTTACGGTGCATGGCCCTGGGAGCGCGGGCGTCCCGCCCGCCAGATCCTCCATGGGCGAGACGCCCGCGCTCCCAGGGCGACCCAGCGGTTATTCGCGTTAAGGCATGTTTCAAACCAGCTTCACCGTTTGCGGCGTTCGTCGTAGCGAATTCAGCCACGTGGTGCTGAATCACCCACAACAAATGCTGCAATCTGCTCTCATGCCAAAAAAACTTCGCGTCTTCGCGCCTTTGCGTTAAAACAAAATCTCGTTTGAACGCAAAGACGCAAAGAAACACAAAAGCCTTTGCGTTAAAACGACAGCACTGTAGCCCTCGCCATTCCCCCTCACATCACGGTGCCCCCGGGATGATCGGTATCGGCGGCGGAGCCGTCGTGGCAGCGGGGCGCGGCCGCGCCGTCGCAGCGGGGCGCGGCTTTGCCGGTGCCACCGGTGCCGCCGTGGGGATCGCCGTCGCCGTCGGGCTGGCCGTCGCTGTCGGCACGTCCACCGGCTCGCTCTCCGCTGGGGATTGCGCGCTTCCTCGCGGCGGCACGGGCAGCGCCGACGGCGCGGGCGAGGGGTGGGCAGTCACGGTTGGCGCGGGCGAGGGCTGAACCGTGGGGACGGCGGATTCTGTGACGACAACGAGATCTGGGGCGGGCGCGGCCCCGGCGGGCGCGGCGGCCCGCACGGCATCCAGGCCAACCGCGAGGGCCAGGGCGAGGGCGGGCGCGATGAACCACGCTGCCCAGCGGCGGGATCGCCGCACCGGGGCAGGCGAGGCATGAGTCATCCCGAATTTAAACAAGGCGGAAGGAGCCCTGGGGGCGGTGCCGCGAGCCAGAGTTGACTGAGGGCTTCGCGCAACCGGTAGAGCGGCAGCGCAACGGCCTGGTAGCGTTTCCCGGTGCGATGACACCAATCGCGTAAGAGGGTCACACAGAGCTGCGCTAAAGGCGGGTCAAGCAAATGGAGCAAGAACGCATAGGCCAAGGTCGCTAAGAGCAGCAGCTTTTCCCGCGCCTCCCAGGCTTCCACCCGTGGGCTCTCGAAGGCCAGTTCGCTCT
>CAIXLU010000424.1 GCA_903920315.1 uncultured Oscillochloris sp. | reverse complement strand
TTACAGAAATAGCCCGTAAAGCCCAGGAGCTTTAGCCCTGGGATATAAGGGCTTCACCCGCTTGAGCGGCTTTAGCTTCTTGACGAACGGGCGTGTGTATAGTATACTGTCTGTGCGTATCTATCACAGGTGGTATATGGAAATCAAGAAACCTAACAAAGCCTACCATACCGATCATAGCATTGTCTTTAGCTGTCAGTACCATGTGATCTTCTGCCCGAAGTATCGACGGAAGGTGCTGAATGAGCCTATTGCGCTTCGTATGAAGGAGTTGGTGCGTGCAAAACAAGCCGAGTACGGCTACACGATCATTGAAATGGAAGTCATGCCTGATCATGTCCATCTCCTAGTGGACGCAGACCCGAGAGAGGGCATTCTTGGGATTGTGGCGAAGATCAAGGGCTATACCTCCCATGAATTGCGCAACGAGTTTCCCTGGCTCAAGAAACGCTTGCCCACGCTGTGGACGCGCAGCAAGTTCATCTCAACCGTGGGAGCTGTCACATTGGATGTGGTCACGCAGTACATTGAAGACCAAAAGAGCGTCTGATGAGCCGCAAGAGCTTCAAATACCGGATCTACCTCTCGAACGGTCAACGGCACATCCTTGAGCAGCAGCTTGAGGTGAGCCGTTGGGCCTACAATGAGACGCTTGCCGAGCGCAAGCGGGCGTATGAGGAACGCGGCGCGAGCCTGCGCTTGTACGACACGCAGGCGTTGCTGCCGGTCTGGAAGCTGACCAAGCCTGAGTTGAAACTCGTCCATAGTCAGGTACTCCAGAACATCAGTGTGCGGGTGGATCTCGCATTTCACGCCTTCTTTCGTCGGGTGAAGGAGGGTGCTGCCGAGGTCGGCTTTCCCCGGTTCAAGGGCTTCGGTCGCTACGACTCGCTGACGTACCCGCAGTATGGAAATGGTGTGCGATTGGAGGGTGAGCGGCTGATCCTCTCGAAAGTCGGTGCGGTTCAGGTTGTCTTGCACCGTCCGGTAGAGGGGACGCCCAAAACGGTGACGCTCACCCGGTCGCGCACCGGCAAGTGGTTCGCCTGCTTCTCGTGCGAGACGGAAGCCGAGCCGCTGCCGCCAACCGACGCCGTGGTGGGCGTGGATGTGGGGCTGTCGTCGTTTGCCACGCTCTCGGACGGGGGGAAGAAGATCGATAACCCGCGCTTCTATCGGCGCGACGAGGCCGACCTCAAACGTGTCCAGCAGCGCAAGGATGCGGCCAAGCACGCCCAAAACTGGCCGGAGAACGCCACGCAGAAGGGCATCCTGGCCCGTATCCACGAGCGGATCGCCAACCGACGTAGCGACTTTGCCCATAAGGAAAGCCGCACGCTGGTGAATGCCTATCAGGTGATCGTGTTTGAAGACTTGGCCCCGATGGAGATGGGCCGAAGTCGCGGGATGCGCAAAAGCATCGTGGACGTGGCGTGGACACAGTTCATCCGCATGACCGTTGCCAAAGCGGAAGAAGCTGGGCGGCGTGTGATTCTGGTGAACCCCAAGAACACAACCAAGATGTGCTCTACCTGCGGTGAGATTGTCCCCAAGAAGTTGAGCGTGCGTGTCCATACCTGCCCGCACTGCGGGTTGGTGATGGACAGGGACGAGAACGCGGCGCTCAACATTCTGCAACGGGGACTCCTCTCGCTTCGACAATGAATCTGTGGGATGGGGCGGCATCCCCGTGAAGCCCAGGAGCTTTAGCCCTGGGAGCCGTCAC
>CAIXLU010000423.1 GCA_903920315.1 uncultured Oscillochloris sp. | reverse complement strand
GGAAATTTTTAAGTATCCCGGCGTCACATGTCATGCTGAGCGCAGCGAAGCATCTTTCCCGGCTTCCTGCAAGACCCTTCGCTTCGCTCAGGGTGACATGGTGTTCGCGATGGGACGATTAAAAACTTCCACGTCCCTTACAGTTCAGGCCGGAATTTGGCATCTTGATGCGCTTGACCTTAAACCTGAAACCTGGCACCTGAAATCTTGTCTTGGCGCTCAATCCACCACGGCGAGTGGCGGCTGGAGGACGGCGATGGCCTCGCTGATGGCCGAGCCGAGGCGGGCGACGAGGTCGGGCGGTAGGTCGCCGAGGCGACGGACAATCTCGGCTCGGCGAGCTTGGCGTACGCGAGCGACGATCTCCGCGCCACAGGCGGTGAGGGTGACGAGCTTATGGCGGCGGTCGTGGGCGTCTTCGCGGCGCTCGACCATGCCGCTCTGGACGAGTTGGTCAATAACCTGGCTGGTGGTGCCGAGAGCCAGATTGAGATGCTCACTGATCGCGGTGATCGTGGCGGCGGCACCCTGTCGCTGGAGGTAGCAGAGGGCTACCAACCGAGCCATCGAAAGGTTCGCCGCCTGAAGGATCTGGAGGACGTCGTCCATGCTCTGGGTTGCAAGCTCGGCGTTGAAGTCGCTGAGCAGGTTGGCGAGCTGCTCCGTGGTGAGTATGGGCTGTGGATTATCAATCATACTTCGGAAACCCGAACTATTCGTAAAACCAAATCCTTAGAAAGATAGCACGATATGGAAGCGATGTCAACGAGGGATGAGGGATGAGGGATGAGGGATGAGGGATGAGGGATGAGGGATGAGGGATGACTGCCTCATCCCTCATCCCTCATCAAAGGGGATTTCCAGAAAGCTGTACGAGCCACCTCACCGTCAGGCGGATGGTTTCGGGTTCGATGGGGAGGGAGATGTGGCACGCGCCGGGGATGCGCTGGAAGGTGGCCCAGCCCGCTGTAGCGATGTGTACCTCGGTGTCTGAGCCGGGATGGAGGACGGCGTCGTTCCCGGCGTAGACGAGCAGGAGCGGCGGGCGATCTGGCCGGGCCTGCACACGATCCAGGCTGCCCAGGAGATCGAGGGCGTCGAAGAGATCCCAGGTGCCGATACGTGCGCGGATGCCGCTGGTCTGCCAGCCACGGGCGACGTGGTAGGCGCTGCCGTCGCGGAAGAGGTGAAGGAGGCTTGGGCGGATGACCCTGATGGCCTCGGTGATTTGGACGCGGTGGTATTCGGCGTCGGTGAGGAGCAGCCGGGGCGGGGACTCCCAGAGAATCAGGGCGTCGCAGGGGGCACCTTCGGCCACGGCCCGCGCCGTGACAGCGCCGCCCAAACTCATGCCGAGCAGGACGACCTGATCGTAGTGCGCTCGTAGCCAGCGGGCTGGCCCGGCCACGCTCTCCACGATGTCGGGGAATGCCTGCGGGCGTGGGCTCTCGCCGTGGCCGTCGAGATCAATCAGCAGGACGGCCATGCCGGCACGGATCAGAGCATCGGTGAGGCGCCAAGCGTAGAAGGTTTTGTCGCAGCCGGAGCCGTGAGCGACGCAGACGGCACCTCGCGCTCCGCCTTTGGGCGCGATATGCAGCGCCGGAACGAGTCCGTATTCGGCGGGGATGTCGAGCTGCTGCACTGTCCGGTCGGCATAATCGCCCGGCAGCAACTGGCGTTTGGGATTGAGC
>CAIXLU010000422.1 GCA_903920315.1 uncultured Oscillochloris sp. | reverse complement strand
CGCGGCATCGGTGCTGCCGTAGGCGAGGAATTCCCAGGCCAGGAGCACCACGCGCTGATGCGTGGCGATCCCGACAAACAGGAGACTCACGCGGTCATTCAGATCCGTGCGATCCATCACCAGGGCCCCTTCGGCCCCGTCGGTAGGTGTTTGCTTAATGGTGGTCAGGGCACCATCGCTCAATGAGGGCCTGAAGGGCCTTGGAGCGACGCCCGCGACGGCGAGGTGGCTCCCAGCGCGGGGGCGGCACACGATAGTGGAGCAACTCACTGACCGTCCAGACATGATCGGTGATCCCGGCCGCCATCGCGGGGGTCTGTCGGCGACCATCAACCTTGGGGAGACTGTCATGGGTCGTGCAGAAGTTAGAGACCGTGCCCACCAGATACATTCCGCGTGCGACGGTCGCCCTATTCCTGGCCAAGCGACGGGTGCGACGACCCCGCATGGCCAGACGACTGCGGAACGTTCCGTTCAGCCGCTCGATGGAGGCGGTGTTGAGTACCTGACAGCCCGGCGTGCTCCAGAGCAGGGTCAGAAATAGGCGGCTGCTCCCATGCACCAGGCGATGCACGGTGCCGGTCACGGCACGTCCGGCCTACTGTTTGACCACCTGGGCAATGGCCAGATCCGGCCACGGCACCAGACGAGGACGCCCGCCAGTGCCCGTTTGTCGCGTCCGAAAGGCTTTGCGCACCACATCAATGTAGGTTCTCACGCCATCGCTCACGAACAGCAAAGGCCCCCACTGGGCGCAGGCGGACACCATGGCCACCAACCGTGCGATCAGGTCACGGTCGCGACGCGGGCTGACCGCCCAGCCACAGCCGGGTGCTAACCATCATGGCCAGCGCCATCCAGAGCACCCCCGCCTGGGTCTTGACGTGGATCTCATCAGCTTGCACCTGCACCACCTCGTGTGGTTGCACCACCTTGGCCTGATGTACGGCTTCCGTATGCGCTCCGCGGGCTTCGACCCATTCCCGAACGGTTTGCGCCTGGAGGTCACAGGCCACCTCAATCGCGGGAACGGGGCAGCCATGACTGACCAGGGTCACCACGCGGGTAATCGTCTCCTCGTCGGTGCGCCGTCGATAGAAGACCGTCCCCGCTCGTGCGCTGAAGGCTTTCTTGCAGACCTTGCACCAATAGCGGTGGTACTTCTGGCTATGGATGCCGCTGGTGCCTTCTCCCACCTGCCCTCTTGCGGGACAGTCCATGTTCGGGCAGAATGTCGTCAGCGGATCGATGGCACACCTCCTTCGACGTAATGTCCCGAAGATTGTCGCCCGATCCGCTCTTTTTTTCAAGTTCCGACCTCGCACCACCGTTTAGCGTACACCTACCCGGCAAACACGCGCACCAGATCGTGCAGGTTATATCTTTCTGTCGCCGTGTCGTACTCTACCAAGCTGCGAAGATAGAGGATTCCTAGCGACTCGTCCTCTCGTTGTGGAACCGCCCTCCCTTTGCTCCGCTTAACTGGAGCAGATGATGTAGGTACCCCCGCTGCTTCCCGCGCCGCCTGCGTCTCACGCTCATCCCCAGCCCCAGGCTTGATGCCTTGCAGCGATATGACCGCCTTGGCTGCCGCTAGGTCGAAGCTGGACGGGAAGACGCTGATCTGGCGCAAGATACGCTGGCGGGCATCATTCAGCGACTTATAACTCAGATTCAGCGATGCGCTCACGCTCCTGCTTGGATCATCGGGATACTCAGGATCGCTGAGATAGTGGAGTTGTACTCTATGTCTAAGTCGAAGGCAAGATTGCGGAGATCGCTCTCGCTAAAACGACTGACAAGAGTCTCTCGCAGCTCAACTAGATTAACCCCGGCGTCGTTATTTCGCGCTTCCTCAGCCATCATTACTCCGAGCTATTTATGCGAAAATCCTAGTTATTTTACAACTAAAAAATGGCGAGAGCATGCTCGATCATTTCCAAACGACCGTCCTGTATCCGTGCCGGGTTGGGGCCTGGCACGACACGAATGGGCGTTGATATAGAGAAAACGGGTCGGCGCTGTCTCACCAGCCCGGCCCGCGTCCCGCTCGGTGTAAGACCCACCGATTAGGACGCGCTATTGTAGCACACGGCCCAATCACCGATTATCACCGCCCGAGGCGGTGTTTTTTATTGCCTAGAATTGAGGAAAATCACGATGAAACACCTAATCAAGCTCGCTCTCGTCTCCTTAGCGACCGTGGCTGCGTACTTCGTCATCCCCGCCCCCGTGTTCGTGAACGACGCGACGGTGAGGATCGTGAAGTCGCCTGTGCCAAAGGTGATGGCCGACGAATGGGTGATCGTCAGGTAGTTATTCCCTGAGCCGGTGTTGATAAGGGGCATCGTCCCCGCCGCATTGCTCGGGAGCAGCAGTGTCCCGACCACGTTCACGGCTAATTGCGCCCGACTCCGATCAGTGACCGCCGTAATCTGGGTGCTGGTGTTCGCCGTGACGCCGTGATCCGCACGAAGCCAGAACACACATCCCGACATCCCCGCGAGATCGTAGGACACACGCTGAGATCGTGACGTGGGCCGTGCCACCGGGGTACGCGGAAATCCGTACATATCCTAGTTAGGAACGAGGATCTTATAAAACCTAAAAGTTGTGCTACTATGACAACTGGGGCGATACCAGGACAACGGTAGTGGAGTGCTGATGAAATCCTATCCAACTGAGATCGAGCAGCATATGCAACGATTCTATCAGACCTT
>CAIXLU010000421.1 GCA_903920315.1 uncultured Oscillochloris sp. | reverse complement strand
GTGCGCCCGTGGTCGCGGGCCTCTGTGCGGATGCGGCGGCGGCGTTGGTCGGCGACCTCCTGCGGCACCGGCTGCACCAGTAGCCGCCCGCACCCGCCGCCCCTTGCCTACCCACACCCACCCGTCCCACGCGGGTGGATGCCTCAAATCGTCCAAGAAGCGCCGCAGCGCGACCTCATCATGGGTGGCATCGCGGATCAGGGTGTGCGCGTCGAGCTTGGACAGCCAATACGCGCCCGCCGCATCCCCTTCGGCCCGCACATGCAGGTTAAAAAAGCCGAGATCCGCCAAACGGAGCGCCCCTTTCGGCCACATGGTGTGTTGCAACGGCAAGCGCTGATCCGACGCCC
This sequence comes from uncultured Oscillochloris sp., assembly GCA_903920315.1. GTDB lineage: Bacteria > Chloroflexota > Chloroflexia > Chloroflexales > Chloroflexaceae > Oscillochloris. The sequence continues at coordinate 8,035 of CAIXLU010000421.1, read as the reverse complement.
GGCCATCGGCCAGATCAAACCCCGTCCATGTCCCGTGCAACAGGTCGATCTGAAGGCCACATTTCAGCGCGGCCGCGGTATTCGTCGGGGAGCTTCCTGATGATCGGCGGTTGTGATACCTCTATCATCCCAGAATGCTCCCCATGTGTCATTTTTTAAGCTTGATGCGCATGCGGGGTGGACTACCACACCCCCTCATGGATGAAGGACTGACGCGCATGATCGTTTGCGGCGTTGTAGAGGTTCTTCGCAGCATTTGATGATGTGTTGCTCAACCAGTTGCATCATCGGTGCCTTCGGTCAGTGCCTTCACGATCATGTCGGTCTTCCGTTTGGCGTGACGTTGCCCGTAGAGCCGCGCCGCAGCGGTGCAGCAGGTTGTGCATCGTCTGCTCGCATTGGTCGCGTGCCCGCGTCTGCCACGAGATCCTTGATCGGGACAACCAGCGGCGGGTGGGCGACGATCCGCAACTGACCATCTACCCGTCGTGTGAACTTCCGCGCCCCCGGGAACCTGCTGGGTCTTGCTCATCGTTACCTCGCTTCGCTATGGTGCTGGTACGCCTCCCGGATGCGATCCACGCGTTTGTCGCACCCATAAGTGGTCAAGAACCAGAATAACTTCTGCATGTGACAGACACATCGAGGGTCGCTCCCGCCGCCTCCCGCTTTTCCGCACGCAGAAGGGTGCCGCTTCTATCCCTTGGCGACAACAATCACGCGGTCTTCCCGTCCCACGCAGACCGAGCGCGATTTAGGCGGGTTGAGTACCATTCCGTAGCCATGCGCCCGATCAGCTTCGTGCCCATGAATGCGGAAGCCGACCGCACACTCATCGCGTCGGCGTGCCGCTTCCACCACCGTCGCAAACGAGAGATCCACTCCCTCGCCCACATACATGCACGCTGGCTTGAGGAGAATCTTGGCACCGGCTGGGTCGAGCAGGGTATGGAAGATCTCGGCGAGCGCGGTATTTTCGGCTACCTGCACCGCCAGTTGACTGATCAGGCGTTCGCTGACAATGAAATCGTCGGCGCGGGCGCTCTCGGCGAGCGTGCGGTTGCGCACGTCCATCATTTTGCTCACAATCGAGAAGGGATGGCTGTGGGTGTCGGCGATCTGGCGCAGATGCAGGAGCGTGACCAGGGTGAGGGAGTCGGCCCGCTGGGGGTCGAGGCGATCGGAGGCGCAGAGAACCACGACATGCGGGTAGGATGGCACGTCCAGCCGGTTCAGCAGGACATAGTCGGTCGGGTCACCCGGCTCATACCGGATCTGCTGATTGCGCATCTGAGGGGTGAGGGCGGCGATCTCGTCGGATGCGCGGGCGTGATCGGCGATGATCGTGAGGGTCGAGCCCGATGGGACGTAGGCATCGAGCTGGCACACCATCGTTGGGGCTTGCCGGTTCCACCCCAGGATGAGCGTGCGCTCGGGCGCGTGCGTCGCCGGGGTTGCGGGCACGATAGCGGTCGCACGGATGGCGGCGGCCGATCTCGTGCGCAGGTGCAGTGCCGCGTCGTTCTGCGCGATGGCGATCACGCGGTCGTCGGGGGCGATGACGGTCGCGGGCGGTGGGTTGAGCAGCGGATGACCGTTGCGAGGGAGGATACCGATCACGGCAGCATCCTCATAGGCCAGCAGCACATCGCCAAAGGCCCGGCCAATGAGCGCCGATTCCTCATAGATGTGGATCTCGTTGCCCTCGAACGACATGAGCTCGCTATAGACAAGTGAGAGATCGAGGCCAAAGGCGAGCAGGATCAGGGTGATGGTGGCGATGGCGAGCCATGCAACGAGCGCCGCAGGGCCATGCGCAAGGGTAGAGTCGAAGCGGTAGCGCAGGCGCTGACCTAGCGAGTGTTTCATCTCTCAGGCTCCCTCTCCCCACGGCAGTATCGTCGTAGGGTTCTGATGCGCAGGCCAGCCTCCGATGCACCCGGTCAAACGCACCCTCGGCGCAGTGCGGGGCGACGCCGTCGGCGAGGCCGATACACCGTTGAGACGGCCCCCGTATTGTAGCCTCATTGCGTGCGGGCGATCCGGGTGATCATTGTGGAGGTTTTTGCATAACCTTCGGAAAGGTAAGCGAAACGAAAGAGGATAAGCATGACAGGGTCGCATGCGTCTCACAAAGCTTCACACCTTGCGAGATGGGCCTTGTGAGACATATTTTGAGACACGCCCACCGCCCTGTCTCCGCATGTACAGTTTGTGAGACGATCCTGCGAGGGCTCTGGAGGTGCCGGAATGCCTCTCGATAACGGGTTCGCACCAGACGATTGCAGGAAAAGTCTCTTACCTTTTACCTGATTTCGTTTGGTTTACCTTTTCGAGGCGTTCTGCAAAGAATCCCTCTAGAGCAGAAATGAGGTGTCGTCGCACGCGGGTGGACGTGATTTTTACCCATTGGAGTGATGTGTGAGCAGATTGTGACCATGCAGAGATGCTCGCGATGATATATGCTTACGATGGTTCATCCACCTGCCTGATAACGGGCGAGGGGCTTGCGTACCGTAGTTGACGGTTACCTCGGCCTTCTCGTCGCACTGACTGATCGGTGCCCGCCATTCGTCACGCACCGGTTGGTGTGTGACGAGCAGTACGTGAGGCATGCATCTGTGTATGTCCCTACATCGCCCTATCTGCTGGCCCTTGAAAACCGGATCCGCATCGACTCCCTGCCCTTTAGTGATCGCGGCTCGCGCCTGCTGCTCTTTCAGGAGCGTCGCCAGCCGGATACGCTTTACCTCAAACTTGCCGAGCGACTCACGGCCCTGACGCCCGGTCTCTCGACCTACCGCAGCCGACCGCCCTTCATCCCGACACTGCGTCTCGTCGATGGCGAGGGTCGCCCTGTCCCCTTCGCCGCCACCACCTACCCCCACGCAATCGTCTTCCAGACGCCGCTTGGCGAGTTTCGCTGCGTCTACCAGGATGAGTCGACGCTCAGTATCGGCCTGCCACCCCATGTCCCCAGCGGGATCAGCTTCTCGGTCATCCCTGATCTGGCCCGCCCCGACGCCCACGGCGGCGAGTTTAAGACCGTGCGTAACTGCGCCTATACGACGAATGGCGAGCTCGTACTCAACCGGGTCGCACAGCGCAGCGGTGGCTATGATGTGACCCTCACCGCCCATGGCGATAGCGATGGCGATACGGCGATCACGCTGCATATCCAGGCGGGGCTCGGCCTGAACCGCCGCGTGACGCCCTTCCGCGCCGCGTTGGCCGCCGCCGAGGATCGCTGGCACCGCTGGTTCGCCGCCGCCCCGGTGGTGGACACGGCCTACCAGCGCCAGTACTACTACGCATGGTGGGTTCTCGGCAATAACATCCTCTCGCCCTATGGCTTCCTTCACCGCGAGAGCGTCGCCCCCAGCAAGGCCCACTATGTCGGCTCCTGGCAGTGGGACAACTACTTTCATGCGCTGGCCCTGTGCTACACCGAGCCGCATCTGGCCAGCGATCAGATTCAGTTTATGCTTGACCACCAGATGCCCGATGGCATGATCCCCGACGCGGTCTACGATGAAGGTGCGATCACCCAGCTTGAGGTGCCGGTCGCCGCCGCCGTCACCAAGCCGCCGATCATCGCCTGGGCCGCCATGCATGTCTACGACCAGACCGGCGACATCGCCATGCTGCGCGACATCTATGACCCGCTGGTGCGGTGGAACTCGTGGTGGTTCGGCCTCAACGACGATGACGCGGATGGGATCGTCAGCTACGCCCACCCCTTCTCGTCGGGCCTCGATGATAGCCCACTCTGGGACTTTGGGATGCCGGTGGAGGCGGTCGATCTCAACACCTACCTGTGCGTGCAGATGGAGGCACTGGCGAAGATGGCCGGGCTAATCGGTCGCCCGCGCGATGCGGCCATGTGGCAAACCCGCTCGACTGCCATGTCCCGCCGTATGATTGAGCATTTCTACGACCCCGCCGCCGGCCTGTTCTGGTCACAGCACCGCCACCAGCCCATCCGCGTACTCACGCCCTTCAGCCTCTACCCACTCTGGACCGGCCAGATGCCGCCACAGATCCGCGAACGGCTGCTGGCCCACCTGCGCGATCCGCGCAGCTTCTGGGGCACCCACCCCCTGCCAACCGTCGCTTACTCTGACCCAACCTACGACCCGCAACAGATGTGGCGCGGCCCGGTCTGGATTAACATTAACTATATTTTTATCGAGGCGCTCCAGCGCATTGACCAACCCGCGCTGGCGGGCGAGCTGGCCGAGCGCACCCTGCGCCTGGTGATGGGCCAGGGCGACATCTACGAGTACTACCACCCGATCACCGGCGAGCCACCACCCAAGGCCGCGCCGATGTTCGCCTGGTCGGCGGCATGCTTTATCGATCTGGCCATCCGGATGAGCCGAGGGGAGCTACGTTGAGTACCATTGCGATCCTGCACTATGCCGGCCCGCCCTATGTCGGCGGCGTGGAGATTACCATGGCCGCCCACGCGCGCGTGCTCGTCGCGCACGGCCATACGGTGCGTATGGTGGTCGGCCAGGGCGGCGAGCTTGGCCCCGGCGTAACCCTGTACGCCCTGCCCGAGCTGGGCTCGCGCGGCCCGCTGCTTGAGTCGCTGGCCGCCGAACTCGCAGCCGGCCACGTCAGCTCCGCCTTCACGGATCTGGTCGAGCGGCTGGTGGACGCGCTCGCCGAGGCGCTGGCGGGCGTCGATGCCCTGATGGTCCATAATGTCCTGAGCCTGCACAAGAACCTGGCCTTCACTGCGGCGCTCTGGCATCTGCACGCGGCGGGCCGCCTCCCCCGGCTGCTAGCCTGGTGCCACGACATTGCCTGGCTCGACCCGCTCTACACCCCTGAGGTGCACCCCGGCCAACCCTGGGATCTGCTGCGCCAGCCGTGGCCCAACACGCGCTATGTGGTTGTCTCGGAGGATCGCCGGGGCATGCTGGCGGGTTTGCTTGGCGTTGAGCCCGGCACTATTAGCGTGGTGACGCCGGGGATCGACGTGGCTGCGCTGCTCAAGCTGGAGCCGGAGACACGCACGCTGGCCACCCAGTTCGGGCTGTTGGACGCAGCCCCGCTGCTGCTGCTTCCCGCCCGCATCACCCGCCGCAAGAATATCGAACTGGCGATCACCATTGTTGGCGCGCTGCGCCACAGCAACCCCGGCGCTCGGCTGGTGATCACCGGGCCACCAGGGCCGCACAACCCGGCCAATGCGGACTACCTGCGCGAGCTGCTCCGCCTGCGCGAGCGTTCCGGCACGGGCGCGGGGGTCGTCTTGCTCTATGAGTCCTTCACTGATGCGGCAGGCCGCCCGCGCCCGGTGAGCGACGCCATGCTCGCCGACTTCTTCCACCTCTGCGATGGGTTGCTCTTCCCCAGCCGCTACGAGGGCTTCGGCATCCCGATGCTTGAGGCCGGCCTGAGCGGCATGGCGATCTTCTGTAGCGACATCCCCCCGCTGCGGGCCACCGCCGGCCCGGCGGCCCGCTACTTTCAGATCACCGACCCACCGGAGCAGATCGCGCAGATGATTGCCGAGACGCTGCTCGCTGACCCGCGCTACGTGCTGCGGCGGCGGGTGCGCACGCTGTACACATGGGAGGCGATCTATGCTCGCGCTATCGCCCCCCTGCTTCTGTAGGGTCTCTTGGAGGGTGAATTCCGCCACGAACCCCTCATATGAAAGAGGGTGCAATGACACAGCCACATGAGCGAATCGAGACACATACCTATACGGTGCTGCTGCCAGTACGTGAGCCTGAAAAAATCCGTCTGCTTCTCCCTTACGCGGCGGCCATTGCAGCGCAGCAGGGCGGCCATGTGGTCATCTTGAGCGTGGTGGTGGTGCCCGATGGCCAGCCGTTGAGCGACGGCATGCTGGAGACACGCCGCATCCGTGCAGACTACGCGGCGATCACCCGCACCGATGCGCAACCGGTTCCGGTACGCAGCGTGATCACGGTGGCCCACGACCTGACCGCCGGAATCCGCACGGCGGCGGAGGAGCAACGGGCCGACATGATCCTGCTAGGCTGGCAGGCGGCCCACTCGTCGTCGGAGCGGCTCTTCGGCCCGCCGATTGACGGCCTGCTGCGCCAGCCGCCCTGCGATGTGGTGGTGGTGCGACTGCATAGCGGCACGCCATGGCGGCGGGTGCTGCTGCCGGTGCGCGGTGGCCCTCACACTGCCCTGGCCTGCGATGTGGCCCTGGCCCTGGCCGAGCAGCACGCCGCTGAGATCAGCGTACTCTATGCCTCGAACCCGCGCATGCCTGACAACGCCGTGGTACGCGAGAGCCTCCAGTCGCTGCGCACGATGCCCCGCGTGAGCCGCTGGATGGAGCGCACTATCCCTGTCGAACAGGCGATCCTCGCCGAGGCCCCCGACCATCAGGCGATTGTGCTTGGTATTACGGGGCGCAGCGGCGACCCCGAGGCCCCCGTCGGCCCGCTGGCCGACCGCATCTTACGCCACGCCAACAGCACGGTCATCCTGGTGCGTCGGCGCATGGCACAGGCCGAGGAGCAGGTTCAGCAGATCTGGCAGCAACAGCGCGACCTTTCGGCCATTGTCGACCGCTGGTTCGCGGAGAATACCTTCAGCTCGACCGAGTATGACGATCTTTCCCAGTTGCTCGCCCTCAAGCAGCAACTGGGGGTTACGATCAGCCTAGCCCTGCCCACGCTGAACGAGGAGCAGACGATCGGAGAGATCATTGACCAGGTTCAGGAACACCTGATGCGCCAGGTGCCACTGCTTGATGAGGTGGTGGTGATCGACAGCGGCTCCGATGACCGCACCCGTGAGATCGCCATCGCGCGTGGCCTGCCGATCTACACCCACCAGGAGATCTTGCCCCAATACGGCACCTTTCGCGGTAAGGGCGAGGCGCTGTGGAAGAGCCTCTACGTGCTGAGCGGCGAGATCATTATCTGGTGCGACACCGATATCAGGAACTTCCACCCGCGCCTGGTCTACGGCGTACTCGGGCCGCTGCTACGCGAGCGCCGGTTGGCTTATAGCAAGGGCTTCTACCGGCGGCCCATCCAGTTCGGCGAGCGCATCGCGGCCAGCGGCGGTGGGCGCGTGACGGAACTCACCGCTCGGCCGCTGCTCAACCTTTTCTACCCCGAGCTCTCGGGCCTGCTCCAGCCACTCTCGGGCGAGTACGCCGGGCGGCGCAGCGCCCTGGAGGCGGTACCCTTCTTCACCGGCTACGGCGTCGAGACCGGCCTGCTGATCGACCTGCTGGAGCAGCATGGGCTCACCGCGCTCGGCCAGGTCGATCTGCTGGAGCGCATCCACCGCAACCAGGAGCTTCAGCCGCTCTCGCAGATGGCCTTCGCGATTACCCAGGTGGTCATTCAGCGCATGGAGCAGCGCCAGCGGGTGAGCCTGCTGGAGCCGGTCAACCAGAGCATGAAGCTGATCACTCAGCGCGAGGACGGCAGCTTCCACCTCGACCTGCGGGAGATCCGCGACCACGAGCGCCCGCCGATGCTGCGCATTCCCGAGTACCGCCTACGACGCGGCCTGCCGCCGGAGATCGCCCATACGGCACGGGGGGAGACGTCGTGATGCACACGAATACATCTGACCGGATCGCCACATACCTGCGTGCGCTCTACGGCGAGCAGCAGGGCGCGGCCGCGACCGAGCAGCTCGCGGCCATGCTCGCCGCGTTCGTTCGGCCCTCACCCCTCGCCCCTCTCCCTCATGGGGAGGGGGGCGGGAGGGCCGAACTGTCGTCCGACGACGTCATCCTGATCACCTATGGCGATCAGGTGCGCGAGCCGGGTCGCCCGCCACTCCAAACCCTCGGCGCGCTGCTCGACACCCGACTGCGCGGCGTCGTCAGCGGCGTACATATCCTCCCCTTCTCCCCCTCCACTTCGGACGACGGGTTCGCGGTGGTTGATTATCTGGCCGTTGACCCGGCCCTGGGCGACTGGGACGACATCGCCAGGATCGGCGCATGCCACCGGCTCATGGTTGACGCAGTCGTCAACCACTGCTCGGCCAGCAGCCGCTGGTTCCAGGATTTCCT